>CAZTCE010000051.1:0-7140 GCA_964612205.1 uncultured Eubacteriales bacterium
CTCCAAGCATCACAAATTATATGGTGCAATTTTATAAAAACACCAACATTATTTTCAACATTTATGATTTTAAATGAATATAATTTTTGGGATAAATCAAAAGGCTCATCCATCCATTTTTTTAATATATCTTTATAACTTTCCTGTTCCAAATTAATTATTTCAATTTCTTCTTCATTATATTCTTCCGCATATTGCATTGGCACATTTTCTTTTACATCAAGTCTTATCCTAATCCCGTCGCTATTTGAAATCAGTTTATTTATAGCTTGTTTCAAAACATCTATACTAGCATTATTTCCAAAGAAAATGCAACCACCGACATTACAAATGCTCGTTCCACCAAAAAATTTTTCCGTATCATACATATTCATTTGCGGAAACGTCAATTTTTTATTCATATAAAACTCCCCCTTGAGTGCCATTTATATACAAATATAGTATCACATCGACATTTGAATAGCAACAAAAAGGAGGAAGTTTCAGCAATTTTCCTTGAAATCGTTGAAAACCGCAGTATAAGTGCTTTTTAGCATTTTTTACGCTTTCAATTAGCAATCATTTAAGCAATTGAAAACATTAATTTACCTGTCTTTATCAAGCTCATAGTTTCGATTATAATTTCTATATAACCAATTTTAGTTATATTCATATTACAAAAAATAAAAAATAGCCACTAAGTTTCACACATAGTGACCATTTTTATTTAGCTTTGATTCCAAATTACATTATAGTTACTAGTCCAATTATCATCCCAACCATCTGACTTAGATAGAAAATCACAAATTATTTGTACATTATCATTTATACCAAGCAAAAGCTCTTTCATCAATGGTTTCTACACTACTTGGTATTTCAAAATATTTTCCATACTCCTATGCACTTTAAAATTTTGGCGTTTTATCTCTTCCATCGAAATCATCAATATTTCTCATTTCTGGCAATTTATCAAAATTTCTATCAGGCATTTGATTTTTTACATTAAACGAATTAATCGCAACCATAGCAGAAATGCCCACTAAAATGCCAAGAAATAAAACCATAAAACCACTTTTCTTCTTTGCACACAATACTATCGCAATTAATAGGCAAACAACTCCCACTACACTAGCTATAATAACAATTTTGTATTTAACTTCATTTTTCATTTCGCCGTTAAAATCTTTATCAAATGGTCTTCGCCCATTATTTTGACTTAACTTTTGTGCATCAATTTTTTCGCCTTTTTCATAGGAAGTAATGTTTGAATATAAGCCATTTACACTTGTTCCTTCTATTTTTCCACCCTGATAAATAACATATTCTTTATCCTCTAAATTTTCATCTGCAAAAGTAATAACCTTGTATTCTCTATCTGTTTCAAAAGCGACAACCGCTTTTTCATTTTCGTCAACCAGAGTAATCAAAGTATTGGCCGCTATTTTATTTGAAAATTGATATGTTACACTTTTTAGTTTTGAATCTTCCTTTATTGAATCATACATATTGCCTGTTGCAACTACTTTTCCACCATTTATATATATTCCCAAATCAGAATCTAATCCACTATCTTCACTCGTTGGGTTAGCAAAAGAATAAACCTCTCCACTATTTATATATAAATAGCCGTTTGAATCAATTCCATCACCTTGTGGACCATCTTTAGCAGTATTTACAACAATAGTTCCGCCATTTATTGTTATAACGCTTTCATTATCTTGTGCTGCATTAATTCCGTCTTCTGTTGAATTGATAAACCAAGTTCCACTATTAAATGTAATATCTCTCTTTCCTTCAATTCCTTCTCTTTCTGATTCAATTTCAAGTGTACCTTCGCCCTCAAAAGTCAATGAAATATCAGAGCTAATCGCACCATCATATTTATATCTTTCAAAATATTGTCCTTCATCATTATAACTTTTTTCAACACTGTAAACTATTTTATCTTGGTCTTGCCATCCTTCAACACTTTGCTTAATTAGCCCTCCATAAACATAGTTTACACTATCTTTCTCTGTTTTGATTATTACATTACAAGTATCAGATTTCGTTGCAACATTATAAACAAAAATTGCTGGTGCATTAATGCAAGTTATGCTTGCATTATTAAGCAAAATTACAACATCACCATTTATGCTATTTGTATCAATAGCGATTTGTCCATCGGTAAGTTTTCCAGTAATTTCATAAGTTCCACTAGCTTTAATATTTATAACATTTTCCACAGTCTTATTTGCAGCAACTGCTTCGTTGCTAGTTCCACCATTATCCATGTTTTTTGATAAATATACAGGACTTGTGGAATCATTTGAAATTGCTTCTCCACTCACTAATATTTCATCATCATTAATAGCTATTTTGACATTCGAACTTGCAAAGCATGTACAGGTTGAAAAAGCCAAAATTAAAGTTAAACACATTATAATAAAATTTTTCTTAATCATTTGAAATCTCCTCCTAAGTCATTAGTATAACGTTTAAGTATATTTTTTACGTGATTAATTTGTGAAAATTTTATGAGCAAAAAATCCATCATTCTATCCTCTTTGCAAACCCCTCTTAAAATATTAATTTCATCATATAATTCATAATAATAACTGCTCCTCTGTTGCCTTTTACCACAAATTCCGCTATAATACACATAGAAAACTCGATTTTTTAGGAGGCCTGTTTTATGAATAAATTTGAACTTCTTGCACCAGCTGGTAGTTATGAAGCTTTTATAGCTGCGGTAGAAAATGGTGCTGATGCTGTCTATCTTGGTGGGAAATTATTTAATGCACGTGCTAATGCTAGTAATTTTAGCAACGATGAACTTTTAAAAATTGTCAATTATGCACATCTAAGAAATGTTAAAATATATGTCACTTTAAACACATTACTTTCCGACACCGAACTAAAAGAAGCTTTAAACTTTGCATATGATTTATATAATATGGGAATCGACGCTGTAATCGTTCAAGATTTAGGGCTTGCAAAAATTTTGCATCAATACATTCCAAATCTAAATTTACACGCTAGCACTCAAATGACTGTTTATAACTTAGAAGGTGTTCAAAAACTAAAAGAACTTGGATTTACTAGAGTTGTGCTTGCCAGAGAGCTTAGTTTAAGCGAAATCAAATATATTTGTGAAAATACCGATGTTGAAATTGAAGTGTTTGTTCATGGTGCATTATGCATTTCATATTCTGGGCAATGTTTAATGAGTAGTATGATTGGCGACAGAAGTGGTAATCGTGGAAAATGTGCTCAACCTTGCCGTCTTCCTTACACTTTAATTAAAAATGATAAAGAAATCAGCCACGGATATTTGCTTAGTCCAAAAGATTTATCAACAATAAAATATATTAACAAATTGCCAAATATAACTTCTCTTAAAATTGAAGGTCGAATGAAATCTCCAGAATATGTTGCAACTGTCGTTTCAACTTATAGAAAAGCTATTGATAAAAATAATATTTCTGAAGAGGATCAAAATAATTTGACACAAATTTTCAACCGTGGTGGATTTACTTCTGCATATCATTTTGAAAAACAAGGTAAAGATATGATGTGTTATGAAAAGCCTAAAAACTGGGGAATTTATCTGGGCAAAGTCACAAATTACGATGGAAAAAGATATATTCAAATTGATAATGTAAAAGACTTAAAAATTGGCGATGGAATAGAAATTTGGAATGGTGAAAATAATTCGCCTTCAACAATAGTTAGTGAACTAACTAATAATAAAATTGGCAGAATTTCTGGTAACATTCACGTCGGCGACAAAGTCTATAAAACATCTAGCAAACTATTAATGACAAAAGCTAGAGAAAGTTATTCAAGAAACTTTGTAAAAAAATCTTTTGTTGACGTTAGTGTAAATATATCTGCAAATTCAGCAATATCGGTTACTATAAGCGGTTTTGATTTTCAAAGTAATGTAGTTCCAGAAGTAGCCAAAACAAATTCATTGTCACTCGAAAAAATAATTGAGCAATTCAAAAAAACTGGAAACACACCATTCGAAATAAAAGACATTAATGTTAATTTAGATGAAAATTTATTTATACCAATAAGTGTTTTGAATGAAATACGAAGAAATGCTTTCGAGTGCTACGAGCAATGGTTAATTAAAAAAGAAAAACACAATTTACTCACAAAACCACTCTATGAGCCAGAATCAATAACACATCAAAAAAACAAAAAAGTTTCCCTTTTTGTAAAATATCTTGAAGAAAATCATTTACAACTTTCATCAAGCATTGACAATTTATATGTACCTATCAAAGAAGCTTTAATAAAGCAAGATGTTTTCGAAAAATTTGATTGTCAAAAATATATTTTATTACCTACTATAACTAAAAATAATTATGATGCTTTGATAAAAAAGAATATTACTAAATTAGCAAAACTTTGTGATGGATTTGTCATTTCAAATATCGGTCAATTAGATTATTTTAAAGACATCCAAACAACTTTAATTGCAAACTACACATTTAATATTTTTAATAGCTACACTATAAAGCAGTTAAAAGATTTTGGGTTTGAAAAGGTTATTCTTTCACCAGAATTAACAAACAATCAAATAAACAACATAAAATCACAAATCGAAACAGAAATAATAGCTTATGGTCAGCAATGCGTCATGACATCAGAACATTGCCCCATCGGTGCAAACGTGGGTGGTGCATCTAAAAATCAAAAATGTTCTATGCCATGTATAAAAAAAGATAAATATTTTTTGCGTGATAGATTAAACTTTGATTTTAGAATTATTCCAGACAATACAGATTGTCAATCAACAATTTACAATTGCAAAACCACTTCGTTAGAATCTAAAAATTTAAATGTAGATTCAATAAGAATTGATATCATTGATGAAACAATTGATGAAATTTTTAACATAATTAAAACACACAAAAATGGTCAAAAATTAAACGGTGAAAAATACACAAATGCTCACGCAGTTAGAAATGTATAAGCATTCACAAACCATTCCTCCTTTTCATATTATACTAATGAAAGGAGGAATATTTTATGGTAATTTATGATTATCTTATCGGTTTTCTTTTTGTAATAGTTTTCTCTGTACTCTTAGAATTAGTAGTTAAATCTCCATTTATAGTTTCAGCAATTACTGCCGTAGTTTCGCTAGTTATATATGGTATATTTTCCTCAACGCTTACAACAACGTTTATAATATGGATTGTGGTTTACACGTTAACAGCATTAATCGTTGCATTTATAACAGACTATATTTCACGAAACAGAAATAATAACAGTTGCTTCTAATTTTTTAGTAGTATAAAAATTGAGTACGTCTATTTGACAATAAACGTACTCTGGATACATACAAAAAATTATCGTTTTAAATTTTAAGCGATTTACCAACCTGCAATATCTTTTTCTTTTTCAAATTTCGAATCAATTTTTCGTGAATAAATATTTTCATAAAGTTTAACTTTTGCATCATAATCTCTTTGTAGCATATCATTCTTTCTTGCTCTCATGTCTAGCTCTTTGTTTGGATAAATCGGTGGCAAAACGTGCATTCTATAATTTATTTTTTTGAAGCCATTATCACCAACTTCATCAAGCTCATTCATCTCAATAAAACAAGGAACAATCGGCACATCAAATTTGCAGGCATAATGATAAGCACCAATTTTAGGTGGTCTAGGTCTTTTATAGTTAAACCACATCTCCTGCTCTGGATAAATTAAAACAAATGCATTCTTATTAAAAATTTTTTGTAATGTTGGATTAAAATTATTTTGCAAATAATCTAAATCTTTTGAAAGCGGAATCGTATAACAATTCTTTAAAAGCCATCCAACATCACCTTCCATTTTCATGTTCGTTTCTTGAACGACTATGTATAGACTTCTCTTTTTTTGTATCTTGTGCATTAAATATCTCACAACAGTATTATCTTCCTGACTAAAATGATTGCACGTTATTATTGCACCTGTTTCAATGTTTTTGATGTTTTCAATTCCAATAATTTCTGTGTTTTTATTGATGTCAAGCGTTAATTTATCAACAATCGTTCTTGCGACCACAGCCTTAAATTTGTTCATCCATTTCTTTTTCAAAGAGTCAAACTTCAAAATTAGTTTCTGTCGCTCTTCCTCCGTTAAAATTGGATCACCTATTTCAACTTTATCATTAAATCTATTTTCTAAAATATTTTTTTCAATGTTATCAATAACTTCTAATCTATCAATACTTTTTTCCATAGTTTTATCCTTATATCTTTAGTTTTTCAAAATACTTATCTTCAAGTACAAACTCAAAAGTAGCTTTTGAATCCATAATTCTTTCACTTCGTTTTACTAAATCAATTCCCGCCAAATCATCATTTTGTTTTTGCTCTGCTGTATATGTTGCTTTCATATTGGCAATGTCTTCGTAAAAAGAACTTTTCTTAGCATATTCCCAAAAATATTTTTCATATGGTACATCTGAATAATACCAAGGCTTTTGGAACATATTATAGTGAATTAAATGTAGATTTTCACCGCTAATATCTTCACCTGTAAAAGGCATCTTATCCCAACCTTTATGTATGTATTTAACTTTTCCTCTGCATAAATAATTCAAATAATCTTGGTCAGGTGCTATTGTGTCGAAATTATATTTACTTAGTAAATGAACAAATTTGCTTTCAACATTTTCTTCTCTAAATTTTTCTAGGTTCATAACTAAAATTCCAGAGTTGAAATAATTTTCAGGTTTAATTCCTAAAACAGATATTGCATATTGTTTAAAACTTTCATTTGCGTTTACAACATCGTCAGTAATTGCTCCTAATAAATTCTCGCCTAGCTCTTCAAAATACAATTTTGAAATGTCATCAACAACAACAATATCAGCATCTAAATACAACGCCTTTTTAAATTCTGGAAATAACGATGGGATAAAAATTCTATAATAAATAGAATTTGAATAATAATCTCTAAGTCCATTTGTAAGCTTTGCAGTAATATCATTAATTTTTTCATTTACATCTGCGAATTCAATTTTAAAGTTTTCATTTTCTAAATTCAATATTTTTTCTTTGTTCTCTTTTGCAATTCCCGAATTTAACACTATAACTCTATAATCATATTCTTTTGAGGCATTTTCTATAATCGAATGTAATGCCACTGTTAAAAACGGCACATAATTATCATC
>CAZTCE010000052.1:0-7044 GCA_964612205.1 uncultured Eubacteriales bacterium
TTTAATTCCATGGAAATTTGCCCCATTATTAAATTTATATTAATCTTTTGTTACAGTTTCGTTACAAGTTTTGTAATAATTTTGTAATATTGCCCTCACCCCTTACTCCCCCTAAGAAAAAAAATTTTCAAGCCACGGGGACGGACTTCACGGCACATCACAAAAAAGCTCACATTTCAAGCACATTTCAAGACTTTTTTCCCACGGCACAACTTCATTCAACCACAGCCTCATTCAACCAACTTCAAACAACCTTTCCTACATACAACCACGCAACCACACATCAACCACCTCAAACATAAACTCCGACGTCACACAACCACACGCAACCTCCAAGCTCCTCACTCACTACACAACACCACTCACCACAACACCAAAAAATCATACTTTACTCATTTTCAAAATCCCGCAAACCCTTGAAAATACTAAACAAAAAGAGCCAAAATAGAAAATGTTTCACGTGAAACAATTGTTCCTATTTGACTCATTCTAAATTTTGATTGCATTTTAAATTAGCTTTTAAATTTGATTTTCAATTTCCTAAACTTATAAAATTTCAAATTTACATTTTTATTAATCTAAACGTTTTGGCATTATCAATTTTTCCTTGAAACCCCTCTCGTTTTTGGAAAAAACTCGAAAATGCCACGAAGTCCGTCCCCGTGGCATTTTTAGTTTTTTTGCGCTTGGCTGTAAGATTTGAGCTTGTTTATTTTGATTTAATACAATGTGTCGCATATAATGGTACAGATTTTATATTGTTTTGATATCCGAAATTTTTAGTGGATAACCTTATTGCATATTTAGGATTGTATCTCTTTATATATGAATTTAAACTTTTCGAAACAGTGTTATCGCTTGATTTTACTTCTATTGGAATTATTCCTTCGCTTGTATTAATCAAAAAGTCAATTTCTGCAGCGCTTTGTGATTTCCAATAATATAATGAGATTCCATTAGTTTTAAGGGCCTGTGCTACAAAATTTTCAGTAATCGCACCTTTAAAAATAAAAGTTTCATTCAAAATGATTTCACTAAACTTTATTTCACAAAGCGCTCTTAACAACCCAACATCGCTTAGATAAATTTTAAAATTATCATCGTTTGCGTAAGCTTTTAATGGTATTTGTGGTATGTTTACCAGCGAACATTTATATAAAAGATTATTGCTTAATAACCAATTTAATGCAGTTTCAAAATCACGTTTACATGCATATTCACTTACAATTTTGTAATTAAATTTTTTATTTTCTTTAGCAAGTTGTGCTGGCATTTTTTCGTAAATGCTAGATATTTTAACGCTCTCGCTTTTGTATAATGTGTATTTTGACATATCTGAAAGATATGCAGTTATAATGGTATTAGGTAAACTTTCTGACATATCCATTAAATTTTTGTTTGATTTTATATATTCTAAAATTAACTGCGGCATACCACCTATACATAAATAAATGCGCCATAAACCAATTAAAATTTTGTGTATAGCTTCAGGCATAACTAAATTTTGAGAAAAGCATTCATTTATTTTATTTGATAAATCTTTTCTATCTAAAGCCCATAAAAATTCTTCAAAATCCATTGGATACATGTATTCGATGATTACCTTGCCCACAGGAAAAGAAGAGCTAAAGCGATTTATTTTTACTCCCAGTAAGCTACCTGCACATACTATTGTGTAATTTTCATCTGATTCACAAAAGTATTTTAATGCAGTGATTGCTTTTTCTGAAACCTGAATTTCATCAAAAAATATAACCGCTTTTTGAATGTTTATACGTTTGTTTAAAATCATTTCTATCTGCGGTATAATTTCTTCTGGATTTATTGTAGTTTCAAACACTTCTCTAACTTTTTCATTTTTTTCCAAATTTATATAATGATATTCTTCAAAGTTAGATTTACAAAATTCTTCAATTATATATGTTTTACCAATCTGCCTTGCACCTACAACCATTAATGGCATGTTTGAATTATTTTTTTTCCAATTTAATAATATTTCAGTAAACTTTCTTTCCATAGAATACCACCTCTTTTATATGTATTCTAGCATTTTGTTTAAGCCAAGTCAAGAAAAATTGAATGTTTTCAAAAAACAAGTATGAAAAAATTGAATATTTTCAAAAAACAAGTATAAAAAAGTTGTATTCCATTCTGTTGATATGTGCAGTTTTTGCGATGATTTTCGCTACTACTGTACTTACTAAAACTACCATTGGGAGTGGCTCGAAGTACATTAATGGATTTGATACATTAACTGTGACAGCTTCTCAAGCTCCTAAGTATGTCTATGTTACGATTTCTATTTGCTCTGGGGTTTCGTACGGCGTAGTCACTATTAATAAGCCAAACGTGACTTCATATTCCAATTTTGGGGAACTTTCTGGTGATCTTTTCAAAAAATGTTAAAAATTAGATAGGGACAGTGTGGTAAATTTTTCAGCACTCCAGTCCGTCCCCGTGGCATTTAATTATTTATAATACATAACTCCTTCAGACAAAAAGCCTCTTGCATAGTAGACTCTGCCTTCTGAATCATAGACATACACATCATCTTGACCAAAGGTTACTGTTTTAAGATTAGTTTCATCTGAAATAAAATCTGCATAATTTTGGCCTGTTACCAAATTATCATATCCAAGATATTCCAAATCTACAAGATAACCAATTTCGTTTCCATCTTGATTTTCAGCTTTAAAATCGCTTGGCACTGTGCCGGTAACTATAACCTTGCAAAAGCCATCGTTTATATACTCTTGCCCGTATTTATAATTGGAAAGCCTTTTTGTTTCCACGCCTTTTTGCACTTCTTGCATTTCTTGCACAAACTTAGCATAGGTAGCCTTTTCTTGCGAACCAATTTGTGATATTGAAATTGAAGCTAAAATTATAATTACAATAATTGTAATGATTACTGTTATAATAGATACACCACTATTACTTTTCATTAGTATCACAGCTCCTTCGGAGTTAATTTTCTCTATTCTTCAACAATGTATTCTTTGATTTTGTTTAATATTTCTTCGCATCTCTCTTTTGATGTTGCTTCTGATTTTAATGTCAAGTTAGGCCCTGTATTTGAAGCTCTGATCAAGCCCCAGCCATCTCCAAATAAAACTCTAGCACCATCTATATCGATTACTTTATAACCATCTGCAATAAATTTATTCTTGACTTTTTCAACAATTTGAAGTTTTGTTTCATCTGTGACAGGATAAATCACTTCTGGTGAACCTTCATATTTTGTTGCACCATCTAGCATTTCAGACATTTTTTTATCTGTGTTTGATAAAATTCTAAGCATTCTTGCACCAGCATAAATTGCATCATCATAGCCATAATGCTCATCGTTGAAATATATATGCCCAGCATATTCGCCTGCAAATATCAAATTTTTTGCTCTTACTTCTGCTTTTATAAGAGAGCTTCCAACCTTACAAAATTCAGGTTTTCCACCTAGTTTTTCAATTTCTTCATAAAGTGCTTGCGTACATTTAACATCTAAAATTCCTTCAGAGCCAGGATATTTAGGCATCAAATCTCTCCAAACAATCATCATAAATTCATCGCCATAATATATTTTTCCTTTTTCATCAAATACAATAACTCTATCTGCATCTCCATCGAAGGCAATTCCTATGTCACAATTGTTTTGAACTATAAATTTTTCAAAATCCAACATGTATTTTTCTTGCGTAGGATCTGGATGATGTACTGGAAAATTACCATCTGGCGTGTCTGCAACCATAAGAACATCAAGCCCCATTCTTGTGTAAACTTCTTTAGCATAAAGCGAGCCACTTCCACTTCCACAATCAACAGCAACTTTTAATTTTCTGTTTCCCAATTTTACTTTGTTTACTGTATAATCTATATATTCTTGAGTTAAATTTCTATATTCAACTTTGCCAGGTGTTTCCGAGGTTTCAAAATTTCCTTCTTCAATGAATTTTCTTAAATTTTGGATTTCTTCACCATAAATTGTGTCAGTTCCTAATCCACAAATTTTAAAACCATTATATTCCTTTGGATTATGACTAGCCGTGATCATTATAGATGGTTTTATTCCTAAAAATTCTCTTGCGAAATATGTTGTTGGCGTTGCACAAAGTCCAATGTTTATAACATCTACGCCTGTTGAAATTATGCCTTCGGCAAGTGCTGAAAATAAATCTTCGCCAGAAAGTCTAATGTCATGTCCAACGATTATTTTCGTTTGGCCTGCCCTTTTCATTAAAGTGGCAAAACCCTTTCCAATTTTTTCTGCAGCCTCTGCATTTATCTCAGTTGGATAAACGCCTCTTATATCGTAACCTCTAAAAACATTTCTTGCAATTATCATTGGTAACTCCTTTCATTTAGGACTTAAATTTTAGTATGTCCTAAATTTTTAACACTAATCGCAAGACTTACTTGAAATAGTAAATCTTGCGAAACATAAAACTATGTATTACTGCAAGTTATAGCATTCTACCTAGCCATAATTTATTTTTATATATCAAGGTTTGTAACGTTTAACGCATTTTGCTCTATAAATTCTCTTCTTGGAGCAACTTCATCGCCCATTAGAATTGTAAAGATTTGATCTGCTTTTGCTGCATCTTCTAATTCTATTTTTACAAGTGTTCTTTTTTCTGGGTTCATTGTTGTTTCCCAAAGTTGTTCTGGGTTCATCTCTCCAAGACCTTTATATCTTTGAACAGTTGTGTTATCTCTTCCGACTTGATCTAATTGTTGTTGTAACTCTTCGTCACTATAACAATATATTGGCTCTTTCAAACCTTTTTTAGCAATTTTATAAAGTGGTGGTTGAGCCGCATAAACTCTTCCTGCCTCTAAAAGAGGTCGCATATATCTAAAGAAGAATGTCAATAATAGTGTTCTGATGTGTGCACCATCGACATCGGCATCGGCCATCATTATAATTTTTCCATATCTAATTTTTGATATATCAAAATCGCTTCCGATTCCTGCTCCAATCGCTGTTATAACAGGAAGCAATTTTTCGTTGTTATAAATTTTATCAATTCTTGTTTTTTCAACGTTCAACATTTTTCCCCACATTGCAAGGATTGCTTGGAATTTTCTATCTCTTCCTTGTTTTGCAGAGCCTCCCGCAGAATCACCCTCGACAAGATATAATTCACATTCTTCAGGAACTTTCGAAGAACAATCTGCAAGTTTACCAGGTAATGAATTTCCTTCAAGTGCTGTTTTTCTTCTAGCTAAATCTCTAGCTTTTCTAGCAGCTTCTCTAGCTCTTGAAGCACTAATGCATTTTTCAAGAATTGCTTTCGCAACAGTTGGATTTTCTTCAAGATATGCAGCTAATTTGTCATTCATTATTGATGAAACAATTCCTGCAACATTACTATTTCCAAGTTTTGTTTTAGTTTGACCTTCAAATTGAGGCTCAGAAACTTTAACACTAACAACTGCTGTCATTCCCTCACGAATATCTTCACCTTGTAAGTTTTGATCTTTTTCTTTTAAGATATTGTATTTTCTAGCATAATCATTGAAACATTTCGTAAGTGAACGTTTAAAGCCTTCTAAGTGTGTTCCACCTTCATGAGTATTTATGTTATTTACAAAACTAAATGTGTTTTCGGAATAAGCCGTTGTGTATTGAATTGCAATTTCAACTGGGACTTCTGTTCCACCTTCAATGTAAATTGGTTTTGGATTTATTATATCTTTATTTTTATTTAAAAACTCAACAAACGATGTTAATCCACCTTCATAATGGAAATTGTGTTTGATTGGTTCTTCTGGTCTTAAATCTTCAATCGTTATTTTTAATCCTTTATTTAAAAAGGCCATCTCACGAAGTCTTTGAACTAATGTGTCTAACTCATAATTTAAAGTTTCAAAAATTGTGTCATCAGGCAAAAATGTAACTTTCGTGCCTGTTTTCTTTGTGTCTGCAATTCTTTCTAGTTTTGTTTGTGTCTTTCCACGTTCATATCTTTGAGTGTAAACTCCTTCTCCATTTGAAACTTCAACAACAAGCCAATTTGACAAAGCATTAACAACAGAAGCACCAACGCCATGAAGACCTCCTGAAACCTTGTAGCCTCCACCACCAAATTTTCCACCAGCATGTAGAATCGTGTAAACAACTTCAACTGTTGGGATTCCCATTTTATGATGAATTCCTATTGGGATTCCTCTACCGTTATCAACAACTGTTACAGAATTATCTTTGTTTAAAGTGATATTTATTTCATTGCAGTAACCAGCCAATGCTTCATCGACTGAGTTATCTACGATTTCATAAATCAAGTGATGTAATCCTCTAACAGATACAGTTCCAATGTACATACCTGGTCTTTTTCTAACAGCTTCTAGGCCTTCCAAGACTTGAATACTGTCTTCATTATAAGTTCCATTTACTTTCTCATTTTCACTCATTTCTAATTCCTCTCTTTTGTTTGATTTATCTAAATAATTCCCTTCTCTAGTCTCTTTTTTAAAGTGTTAACCGAAATCTGGGAAAAAATTTCTTTATACTTTTTGCCATCTTGCATTAATATAACTGATTTTCCAGTCACATTGTTTTCTTTCATCTCAAATTGAATTCTTTTATTTTCTCTACTTGATTCAATTGATTTTATATCAAAGATGCCAATAACATCTCTGGTTTTAACTATTAAACTATCACCTATATGTGTATACAAAATATATTCTCCTTTTTACGGAAATAAGATTTTCAAATATTTTTTCTAATTAACAACATTACCATTTTCTATATTATACAATTTTATATTTTTTGTCAAACAATCAAATTTTAAAATTGAATTTATATCAGTGCAAGTTATAAAAACTTGATAATTTTTTACAATATTAAAAATCGAGTTAACTCGCTCTAAATCAAGCTCTGAAGTAACATCGTCCAAAAGTAAAATTGGATTTTCAGAAATTTCTTCTTTAATAATTTCCATTTCGGCAACTTTTAAAGAAAGAATCGCTGTTCGATGTTGCCCCTGGGATCCATATATATTTAAAATTTTGTCATTTATAGAAATTTCAAAATCATCTCTATGG
>CAZTCE010000053.1:0-7019 GCA_964612205.1 uncultured Eubacteriales bacterium
GTGCTAGATTAAATTTAAAAAAGGAGCATTAAAAATAATGAAAGAAAAAGAAGAGGAAAGATTATTAGAACTTAGTAAATTTGAAAAAGAATATTTTGAAAAAGGTTATGAATATATTGCTGGAATTGACGAAGCGGGCCGTGGTCCTTTAGCTGGACCTGTTGTCGCAGGAGCTGTTATACTTCCAAAGGGGTGCTTAATAGAAGGGGTAAACGATTCTAAAAAGCTTTCTGAAAAGAAGCGTGAAAAACTATATGATGATATTATTCAAAATGCAATCGCTTGGGGGGTTGGAATTGTAGATAATAATGTTATTGATGAAATTAATATTTTAGAAGCGACTCGTCTTGCAATGCATAAAGCAATCGAGAATTTGCAAGTGAAACCTGATTTTATTTTTATTGATGCAGAAAAGAAGGTCGATACTGATAATATTCCATATTTACCGATTATAAAAGGAGATGCACTTAGCATTTCAATTGCGTCTGCTTCAATAATTGCAAAGGTTACGAGGGATAGAATGATGCGTGATTTCGATAAGGTTTATCCTGAGTATGGCTTTGAAAAGCATAAAGGTTATGGCACGAAGATGCATGTTGAAGCGATAAAAGAGCATGGCTTAACTCCAATACACAGAAAGAGTTTTACCAAAAAGCTGGTGTGAATTTTCTTTTTCGTTACCATAAAATATTACAATTCTGTTACAAATATTGACAAATCAAAAAAATATATTACAATATAGGTATGAAAGAGGGATTTTATGCGTGTAATTGCAGGAAGGGCAAGAGGATTAACCCTAGAAACAATTGAGGGAGATTCTACAAGGCCAACGAGAGATGTTGTTAGAGAAGCATTATTTAGTATTTTAATGAATGATATTCCAGAGGCTAGATTTTTGGATTTGTTTTCTGGAAGTGGTGCAATTGGCATTGAAGCTTTAAGCAGAGGTGCTGAATATGCAATGTTTATTGATTTGAATCCTAAATGTACACGCATTATTAAAAAAAATCTTGAAAAAGCGAAGTTTACTGAGCTTGCTGATGTTTATAACACAGATTATAAAAAGGCAATTACTAAAATGGCTTCAAAGTCGTTTAACATAATTTATGTCGATCCGCCATATAATAGAGAAATTGGAATTGATGCAATTTCTAGGTTATCTGATGCAGATGTGTTAACAGATGATGGAATTATAATTTTAGAAACTGATACAAATGAGGTTGTGCCTGAACAAATTGGCAGGTATGAAAAATTTAACTACAAAAGATATGGGAGAAATATATTAACTTTATTTAAGCGAAAGGGGTAAGTCACATGGAAGTCCTAACACTGTTAGAAACAATTGAAGAAATGTTAGAAAAAAGTGCTAGCATACCACTAACTAAAAAAACTCTGATAGATAGAGATGAAATAATCGATGTAGTTAAAGAAATAAAATTAAAATTACCTGATGAGTTGAAACAGGCTAAGTGGGTAAAGGAAGAAAGACAAAAAATTTTAGTTGATGCTCAAAAAGAAGCAAATCAACTTATTAAAGAAGCTGAAAATAGAATTATTTCTATGATTGATGAACATGAAATAACTAAAAAAGCTTATGAGCAAAAAGCAGAAATTATTGATAGTGCAAATGCTTTTTCTAAAGATTTAATTGATGGAACTAAAAAATATGCTGATGAAATTTTAGCAGAATTAGAAGCAAATCTTCAAGATAAATTGGCTGTGATTAAAGAAAATAGAAGCGAATTAAGATAAATTTTTAAAATTAATATACATCTAAAAACGAATTAAAAAGTTTAAAGTTAAGTGCTTTTTAGTTCGTTTTTTTACGCTAATAGATAATAAATTTAAATATTGCATTGTTTCAAAAATTTTACAGAAAAAACAGTTGAAAAATGTTGAAATATAAATATAATAGATACATGTAGGAGATGTTTTAAGATGGAAGAAAATAATTATGAAACTAGTTTATGCGTTGTTAAGTCTAAAAAACGTGCATATATATTTTTGATTTTAGTATTAATGGTTTCTGCTGTAGGTTCAAACGTTTATTTTAACCATTTGTCAAGCGACAAAAGCTATGCTTATAATGGTAGCGGAGAAAATGAAATTAAATTTGATAATAAGATTAGTGGCGATACAGATATAGATAAAGAAATTAAATCGAATGATAAGATTAGTGGTGATATAGAAAATGAAATTAAATTTGATGACAAGGTTAGTGGTGATACAGATAAAGAAATTATAATCGATGTTGAAGATAAAAATTATATAGATAATGAATTAAATAATGATTTGCAAGATGATGATATTTCTATTTCAGGTATAAATTATTTTGGAAATAACAGAAAACTTGATAAAAATAAGCCAATGGTTGCAATTACTTTTGATGATGGCCCTGATCCTGTAATTACGCCAAAACTATTGAAACTATTAAATAAATATGATTCACGTGCTAGCTTTTTTGATATTGGATATTTAATGGAAGATTATCCTGAGGTGGTAAAAGCGGAACTTGATTCTGGATGTGATGTTGGAAGTCAAGCATACTCACATATTAATTTAGATAGCTTAACTAGTAGCGAAATAAAAGAAGAAGTAAAAAAGAGTAATGATATTTTTAAAGAAATAACAGGGCAAAATCTAAAATACATAAGAGCTCCTTATGGAAATGCTAATAGCCAAACTCGTAAAAGCATTGATTATCCACTAATTCATTGGTGTGTGGATTCTGAAGATTGGAAAACACGTGATGCTGATAAAATAATTGAAGAAGTTAGAAAAACAAAGAATTTAGATGGAAAAATTATTATTTTTCATGCCATATATGATTCAACTTATGAGGCTATGGAAATACTAATTCCTGAGCTTATTAACGAGGGTTATCAATTAGTTACGGTATCTGAACTTGCACAATATAAAGGTTATAATTTTGAAAAAGGAAAAGTTTATTATCAATTTAATTAATTTGTTAGGAGGATTTTAAATGAATTTTTTAGTTATAGGAGATATTATTGGAACTCCTGGTATGGATGCTTTGAGAGCAAACATATCTCGTTTAAAAGAAAGATTTAACATTGACTTTACAATTGTCAATGGAGAAAATTCAGCAGATGGAATGGGAATCACACACAAAATATTAAAAGATATGTATGCACTTGGTGTGGATGTTGTGACTCTTGGAAATCACACATGGGGGAAAAAAGATATTTTTACATTTATCGATGATGAAGAAAGACTTGTAAGACCTGCTAATTATCCACAAGGTGTTCGTGGAAAAGGAAGCACATTAATTAATTGCAAAGGTCAAAAAATTGGCGTTATAAATTTAATCGGTAGAGTTGATATTGGAGGCTCTTTTGATAGCCCTTTTGAAATTGGCGATAAAGAAATAGAAAAATTAAAAAACAAAGGTGCAGATGTTATAATAATTGATTTTCATGCAGAAGCAACTGCTGAGAAAAAAGCTTTGGCATATTATATGCAAGATAAAGTTAATATTTTATTTGGAACGCACACACATATTCAAACTGCTGATGAAATGATTTATCCTTCTGGAATGGGATATATAACTGATGTTGGAATGACAGGACCTAAAAATTCGATTATTGGAATGTCACCAGAGGCTGCTTTGAAAAGATTTTTAACGCAGATTCCTGAAAGATATTCTTGTGCAACAGGTGATTTTATGCTTAATGGTGTAGTTTTTGAATACGATGAAAAAAATAAAAAAGTAACTCATATTGAAAGGATTAGAATATAATTTTTGCATTGTGTTTTATAAAAAATCAAATTAACAAATTAGATATAAAAGTGAATATATAAAATAGATAAAATCTTGACTATTGATGGAATATGTTATAAAATTTGATTGTAGCGTTGAGGGGGGAAAAGTTAAGATGTATAAATACATTAAAAGATTTTTTGACACGATAATTGCATTATTTCTTTTAATCGTTTTGTTAATCCCAATGTTAATAGTGGCTCTATGCATAAAGCTTGAAGATGGTGGTCCTGTTTTTTACAAACAAACTAGAATTGGCAAAGATTTAAAGCCTTTTAAAATATATAAATTTCGTTCAATGACAACAGCCAGAAAAGAATTTGATGGAAAAATGTCGCACGAGCAAATGGTAACAAATGTTGGCAAATTCATTAGAAAAACAAGCATTGACGAGTTACCACAAATTATAAATGTCTTGAAAGGTGATATGTCATTTATTGGTCCTCGTCCTTGGATTGAAGATTATTACGAATGGTTTACACCAGAGCAAAAAAGAAGAAACGATGTTTTACCTGGAATTTCTGGACTTGCTCAAGTAAAAGGGAGAAACGGAATATCTATAACCGAAAAAATTAGATACGATGTAGAATATGTAGATTCAATGAGTTTGGCACTTGATCTTAAAATATGGGGTCAAACCATTAAGACAATTGTATGTGGCGAAGAAGCAGAAATATCTGAAGTTGGTATTAAAGATGAAATTGAAGAGTTGAAAAGCGAGAGGCAATCATCAAAAAAAAAGACAGCTAAGGGAGTTGCTTAAGTAAATAGTTGATTATAAACTAACGCATTTCGTTTGATATAAAATTGCGTTAGTTTTTTATAGGAGGAACAATGAAAAAAGTTTTATTTGTTGCACATGTTGACTCACATATCAGGCATTTTCATATCCCATATTTGAAATATTTTAAAGAAAAAGGTTACGAAGTTCATGTTGCTACTTCTAATGACGAAAATGAAGAATTTCCATATTGTGATGTCAAACACACGATATGTATGGAGCGAAAACCTTTTAAATTGAATAATTTAAAGGCGATTAACCAGATGAAAAAATTGTTTGAAACAGAAAAGTTTGATTTGGTGCATTGTCACACACCAATGGGCGGCGTGGTTACAAGGTTTGCTGGTAAAACTGCCAGAAAAAACGGTATGAAAATTTTTTACACAGCACACGGTTTCCATTTTTATAAAGGTGCACCAATGAAAAATTGGATTATATATTATCCTGTTGAAAAATATTTATCTAAAATCACAGACGTGCTTATAACAATAAATCACGAAGATTATGAACTTGCTAAAAGTAAGTTTTATGCAAAAGATGTTAGGCTTGTGCATGGCATGGGGGTAGATGATAAAAAGTTTACGGATGAAAAATTACCAGTTGATGAATATGTTACTTTGCGAAATGAGTTGGGACTAACAGCTAATGATTTTGTGATGATATATGTAGCGGAATTGATTGATCGAAAAAATCAAGTTATGCTTATAGATGCTATGAGTAAAATTGCAGAAAATAAAGCTAATATTAAAGCATACCTAGTGGGAAATGGTGTTAATGCAGAAAAATATAAAGAACAAATTGAAAAATTAGGTCTTCAAAATAATGTAATTATGCTTGGTTATAGAAAAGATGTTTCTAAGCTGTTAAAACTTGCTGATGTATGTGTAGCAACAAGCAAACAAGAAGGAATGGGATTAAATTTAATTGAAGGGCTACTTACTGGTGTGCCAGTAGTTGCTTCTGAAATTAGAGGGCATACGGAATTTGTACAAGAAAATATAAATGGTTTATTTTTTAAGAACATTCAAGAATTGATAGACAACATATTGCTTTTAGAAGGCGATAAAGAATTAAAGAGAAAATTGGCTCAAAATGCAAGGGAATCTGTAAAAGAGTTTTCATTAGAAAATGCTTTAAAAGAGCAAATTCAGATATATGAGGAGGCTATAAACTAAATGGAAGAAAAACCACAAATTAGTATTATTGTTCCCGCATATAATGTTGAAAAATATATAGAACAGTGTTTGACTAGTTTAATTAATCAAACCTATAACAATTTAGAAATAATTGTTGTGAATGATGGCTCAAAAGATAAAACAGGTGAGATTATAGAAAAACTTGCCAGAAAAGATAAGCGAATTGTTTATATTAATCAAGAAAATAAAGGTGTTGCAGAAGCAAGAAATGCTGCTTTGCAAGAAGTTACTTCTGAGTTTGTTATGTTTGTTGACAGTGATGATTGGATCGATTTAGAAACTTGTGAAGTGGCAATAAATGAAATTATTTCTGAAAACGCAGATGTGGTAATGTTTGGATATGTTAGAGAATATACTGAAAAATCTTTGCCTAAAGCGATGTTTGAACAAGAAAAAGTCATTTTTGAAGGCGAAGAAGTTAGAAACAAACTTCACAGAAGAATTTTTGGACCGATAGAGGGAGAATTAAAGTCACCAGAAAAATTAAATGCGAATACCACTATTTGGGGAAAGCTTTATAGAGCTTCAATTGTAAAGGATATAAAGTTTGCTTCGTTAAAGGAATTAGGCTTGTGTGAAGATGGTTATTTTAACATTTCTGTTTTTAAAAATGTTAAAAAAGCCGTTTTTATCAAAAAATATTTTTATCATTACAGAAAAGTTATTAATGGTGGTTCGCTTACGCAGAATAAGGATAACGATATTTTTGAAAAGGAAAAAAGGTTTTATAATAAATTAAATAGAGTTATTGAAAATGAAAAATTACCTGCTGAATACAAACTTGCACTAAATAATAGAATGGCTGTTTCTTTAATTGAGGCTGGCATTATGATTGTTAATAGTAAATGTAATGTTTATGAAAATATCAAAAAAATTTTGAAAAGTGAAGAATACGAAAATGCTTGTGAAAGCTTGCAACTTGCATATTTCCCGATTCATTGGAAAGTTTTTTTTGGATTTGCTAAAAAGGGTTTTACATTTGGTGTAGTGTTACTTTTGAAAATTATTGTAATATTGATGTGAAAAGGCTAGGCGAATAAAATGAAAAAGATTACGTTTTTTGTATATGATATTTACCAGATGGGTGGAATTGAAAAGGTAGTTACTTTAATCGCTAATGAATTATCCGCCAAATATGAAATAGAGATTGTTTCTTTGCATAAAAAAAGTGATAGTTTATTTTATAAGTTGAATGAAAATATTAAAGTTTGGAATATTTTAGAGAAGGAATTAACTCCTATAAAATTGTATTATCCTTATT
>CAZTCE010000054.1:0-6933 GCA_964612205.1 uncultured Eubacteriales bacterium
CTATGCACACGTTGACTGCCCAGGCCACGCTGACTATGTTAAAAACATGATCACTGGTGCTGCACAAATGGATGGTGCTATTCTAGTTGTTTCTGCAGCTGATGGCCCTATGCCACAAACAAGAGAGCACATTCTTCTTGCTAGACAAGTTGGTGTTCCTTACATCGTTGTATTCCTAAACAAATGCGACATGGTTGATGATCCAGAATTATTAGAATTAGTTGAAATGGAAGTTAGAGATCTATTAACTAAATATGATTTCCCTGGTGATACAACTCCAATTATCAAAGGTTCTGCATTAAAAGTTTTAGAGTGCACATCAACAGATTACAATGCACCTGAATATGCTTGCATCAGAGAATTAATGGATACAGTTGATAGCTATATCCCAACTCCAGAAAGACCAATCGACCAACCATTCCTAATGCCAGTTGAGGACGTATTCTCAATCACAGGTAGAGGAACAGTTGCAACAGGTAGAGTTGAAAGAGGTATCGTTAAAGTTTCTGACGAAGTTGAAATCGTTGGTATCGCTAAAGAAACAAGAAAAACAGTTATCACAGGTGTTGAGATGTTCAGAAAACTTCTTGACCAAGCTGAAGCTGGTGATAACATTGGTACACTTTTAAGAGGTATCCAAAGAAATGAAATTGAAAGAGGTCAAGTTTTAGCTAAACCTGGAACAATCAAACCTCATACAAAATTCAAAGGTCAAGTTTACGTATTAACTAAAGAAGAAGGTGGAAGACATAAACCTTTCTTCTCTAACTACAGACCACAATTCTATTTCAGAACAACAGACGTTACAGGTGTTATAACACTTCCTGCTGGTACTGAAATGGTTATGCCTGGTGATAACGTAACAATGGATATCGAATTAATTACTCCAATCGCTATCGAAAAAGGATTAAAATTCGCTATTCGTGAAGGCGGTAAAACAGTTGGTGCTGGTATCGTTTCTGAAATCGAAGGCTAATTTATAAATTAGATATTTTTAAGAAGCATTCTTTTTTAAAAGGGTGCTTCTTTTTTGTTGCATTTCACAGTTTAATGTATTATAATTTTGTTGTTACATATATTATTAGTAACTTTAGAAAGGAGTTAGTATGAAAATATTAATTGACGCAATGGGGGGCGACAATAGTCCTGATGAGATAATCAAAGGGTGCGTCCAGACTATTGGCGAATTAGATTCTGAAATTATTTTAGTGGGAAATGAAAAGCTAATTAATGAAAAAGTTGAGGAGTTTTATGGCAAGAAAAATATTTCAGAAGTTAATTCAAAATTGTCGATTCGAAATGCGGAAGAAGTTATTTCAAACCATGAATCACCTACGGAAGCTATAAAAAAGAAAAAGGATTCGTCTATGGTAGTTGCTTTTAAAATGCTAAAAGAGGGCGAAGGAGATGTTTTCATTTCTGCTGGAAGCACGGGTGCATTTATGGCAGGTGGCCTTTTGTTAGTTGGAAGGATTAAGGGCATTGATAGACCAGCGCTTTGTCCAATTTTACCATCTCATAGTGGAAAGGGCTTTATGCTTATCGACAGTGGTGCTAACACAAATTGTAGGGCTAACAATCTACTACAATTTGCGCAAATGGGTAGTGTTTACATGAAAAATGTAATGCATGTTGATAACCCAGTTGTTGGACTTTTAAATATTGGTGCTGAGGAAGGCAAAGGTAATGAATTGACTAAGGAAACATATACTAAGCTTTCGGAAAATGAGAATGTTAATTTTTATGGTAATATAGAAGGTAGAGAATTGTTTGATGATTTGGCTGATGTAGTTGTAACTGATGGCTTTACTGGAAATGTTGCGTTAAAAACTATTGAAGGCATGGGAATAATGATTACTAAGCTTTTAAAAGAAGAGCTTACTAAAAATTTGTGGTCAACAATTTTGACTGGTCTTCTTAAACCATATTTGAAAAAGTTTAAGAAAAGGATGGATTATAGCGAGTATGGTGGTGCTTTACTATTAGGTGTAAAGAAACCAATGGTAAAATGCCATGGCACTGCTAATGCAAAAATTGTTAGATTTACTTTGTTGCAGGCGGAAAACTATGCTAAAAATAATGTTGTAGAGTCGATTGAAGAAATTATTGCAAAAGAAAACAACAAAGCTTAAAAGAGTTAATTTGTTTTTGCGGTAATAACTGAAATCTTGTTGAATTGTTAAAAAAATGTTGACAATTCGTTGAACATATACTATTGTATGTTTATGGGGAAATTATATAAAAGTTTGAAGGGAGGTCATTTGGAATGAATCCAGATGCTATTTTAGAAAAAGTTAAAGAAGTTATTGTTGAACAATTAGGAGTAGAGGACGAGTCTATTAAACTTGACACTTCATTTATTGATGATTTAGGTGCTGATTCTTTGGATATCGTTGAATTAATTATGGCTTTAGAAGAAGCATTCGATATGCAAATACCTGATAGCGAAGCTGAAAAAATTTCAACTGTAAATGATGTTGTTGAATATATTAAAAACAATCAATAAGTTAAAGTTCATTCCAAGTTTTGCATCGCAAAGTTTGGAATGTTTTTTTTATGCAATAGGAAAATAATAAAATATGCAGAATATTTTTACTTGCATGATAGCAGGTATTGAAAAAAGTTTTTATAAGGGTGGTGGAAAAATGAATTTTGAAGAAAAAATCGGATATGAATTTAAAAATAAAAAATTGTTGGAATTAGCATTAACACATACTTCGTATGCTAATCAGCTTAAGGGTGTACCAAGTAATGAACGCATTGAGTTTTTAGGCGACGCGGTACTAGAGGTTATTGCAAGTGAATATATTTATTTAACTTATCCACAACTTTCAGAGGGCGAAATGACTAAGATGAGGGCATATTCTGTTTGTGAAGAGTCACTTGCAGAAGTGGCTAAAAAATATGGTTTTAGTGATGTTTTGCATGTTGGAAAGTCGGAACAAAAAATTAATGGATTATACAGGGATTCTATGCTTGCTGATAGTGTTGAGGCTGTTATGGGTGCGATTTTTCTTGATGCTGGAATTGAAGAAGTTAAAAAATTTATTCTTCCTCATATTCAAAATAAAGTTAGGCAATTTGATTTGAAAGGTAATAACGATTATAAAACGAAGCTTCAAGAAAAATTACAAGTTCATGGAGAAGTTAAAATAGAGTATAAACTTATTGAATCAACTGGCCCCGACCATGATAAGACTTTTGTTTCTGAAGTTTTATGTGATGGTAAATTATTAGGAAAAGGAAAAGGAAAAAGCAAAAAAGAAGCTGAAATGGAAGCTGCTAAAGAGGCACTGAACATTAATTAGAAATTGTAATAACAAAAAATAAAAACTAAAAAGTGAAAATTATTAAAACATATTAATAAATAATAAAATTTGTTGTCAAAAAATTCACAATGATTTTGTTGACTTAATAATTGATTATTGGTAGAATTAAGATGTGTATAAGGAAAAACGGGAGGACTTGCAATGATTAGATTTGAAAATGTATCTAAAAGGTATGCAACAGGCACAGAAGCAGTGCGTGATGTAAGCCTCGAAATAGAAAAAGGTGAGTTTGCTTTTATAGTTGGCCCTAGTGGCTGCGGAAAGTCTACTCTTATGAAAATGCTTTTGAAAGAAGTTGAGCCTACGGCGGGCAGGATATATATAAATGGTAGAGATATTACACATCTTCCAAAGAAAAAAATTCCATATTTGAGGAGAAGCATGGGAATTGTTTTCCAAGATTTTAGACTTTTGCAAGATAAAACTGTCTATGATAATGTAGCCTATGCAATGCGTGTAATTGAAACTAATTCAAGAACAATTAAAAAACAAGTACCAAATGCTTTGTCACTTGTTGGATTATTACATAAAGCAAAAATGTATCCAGATGAATTGTCTGGCGGTGAGCAACAAAGAGTTGCAGTTGCTAGGGCAATTGTTAATAATCCGATGATGCTTATTGCAGACGAACCGACTGGTAACCTAGATCCAGATACCGCTTGGGAAATAATGTCGCTTCTTAATGATATTAATAGAAGAGGGACAACTGTGGTAGTTGCAACTCATGCTAAAGAAATTGTAGATAAAATGCAAAAAAGAGTTATAGCCATTGAACAAGGCGTAATTCATAGTGATATCAAGAAGGGTGTGTATACAAAATGAATTTAAGTACGATTGGCTATTGGATTATAGAAAGCTTTGAAGGAATTAGCAAAAATAGAAAAACCTTTTTTATTGGACTTGGAACAATGTTAGTTGTGCTATGTTTAATTGGTTCATTATATATTTTATATTTAAATGCTAATTCTTTTATGGGTGATGTTAAACAAGATGAAAGCAAAGTTAACTTATATGTCAAAAATTTGTCTAATGATGATGTCACCAACATATTAAATCAGCTTTATTCGATTGATGGAATTTCTGATGTTGAATATATTTCTGAAGAAGAAGCTTATGAAAAAGCAAAAGAAATGAATATTGATGTTGAAGGAATCGATCCTGATGAAGGTGTTTTTAGTGCATCGTTCATTTTAACAGTTGAAGGAACTAGCGATGGAGATATTACTCCAATTAGAAATGCAGTGTATGCGATTCCAACACTTTATCAATCAATTCATAAAGCTGATGGATTTAACGAAGCAGAAAAAACAATTAAAATTGCAATTTCAGTAAAAATAATCACAATAACTATTTTGATTTTAATTGTTATAATGGGTTGTTTCTTAATGATGAACTCAATAAAACTTGCGTTATATGCTAGGAGAAAAGAAATTTCAATTATGAAATACGTTGGAGCAACTGATACTTATGCAAGAGCACCTTTTGTAATTGAAGGTCTTATAATTGCGTTATTAGCAGCAGGCATCACACTAGTTCTTACGAACGTTGTATATGGTGGAATATTAAATGTGACATCTGGAGTGCAACTATTTAGCTTCCTTGTGCCAATGGGTGAAGTTTTAAGATCAGTTTCAATCTTATTGGTGCTAGTTAGTGTTGGCATAGGAACAATTGGAAGTTCAATGTCAATTAGTAAATATTTAGATGTTTAGAAAAGAGAGGTACATATGAAAAGAATTATTTCAATATTTTTGGTATGTATAATGTTGTTTACAACAGTTTATGCGTCTTCAGCACAATCGCAGTTGAATCAAAAAAATCAAGAAATTAGCAATGCAAAAGATAAACTAAATCAAGTAAAAAAAGATAAGAAAAATACACTTTCGGAAATAGATAGCTTGGACAAACAAATAACTTCAACAGAAAACACAATCGATTCTTTGGAAAATGATATTTCTAATTTAGAAAAAGAAATTTCTGTTGCCGAAGGTAACATCGAATATGCTGAAAAACAATACGATGTTAAAAATGATATTCGTAAAAAAAGAGCTGCCACATATTATGAAAATGGTGTTGTTTCATATTGGGAAACGTTATTTACTTCAAGCAGTATGTCGGATTTCTTTTATAGAAAGCAAATGCTTGATGATGTTATGGAATTCGATAAACAGTTACTTGAAGAATTAGAAAGGGAAAGAAACGATATTCAAGCACAAAAAACAAAACTTGAAGAAAACAAAGTTGCTTGTCAAAATAAAAAGGAAGAAGCCGAAGAAAAGAAATTAGCTCTTGGCGAAACAAAAGTTATTAGAACTGAATACCTTGCTGAGCTTAATGCTTCTGAATCAGTGCTTAGCGATTCAATAGATGCTTTGCAAAAACAAGCGGATGCCTTAGTTGCACAAATTAAGGCGGCATCTTCAAGTAGCTCAACAAGTAAATACACAGGCGGAACAATGACATGGCCACTTCCAAATTATTACACAGTAACATCACCTTTTGGCAACAGATTACACCCTGTTCTTAAAGTGTACAAAATGCATACAGGTATAGATATTGCTGGCTCAGGATGTAATGGAAAAAATGTTGTTGCAGCCGCAGACGGAACAGTTATAACAGCAGGTTGGATATCTGGATATGGAAACACAGTTGTTATTGATCATGGTGGTGGAATCACAACTTTATATGGTCACTCACAAAAATTACTTGTTAAAAAAGGTCAAAAAGTAAAAAGAGGAGAAGCAATAATGTTAGTCGGTATGACTGGTTACGCAACAGGTCCTCACTTACATTTTGAAGTTAGAGAAAATGGTAAATACGTAAATCCACTTGATGGATATCTAAAAAAATAAAAAATTATAGCCACCCAAATTAATTTAGGTGGCTAATTTATACAATAGGAAAGTTATAGATAACTTTCAAACGAAGCAAGCGTTACAATTAAAAATTCACTTAAATTAGTTCCATTAACTGAGTGATAAGAATGCTTTTTCCAAGTAAGTAAAAAAAGGTGATTTGATTGGTGTTACTGCAACTTCTGGTGGTATAAGTAAAAAAAAGATAACGTTCAGAACGATAATGCAATCAAAAATTTACAAGAAATATGGTATAACGTTTTAGAAACTAAAAATGTTAGAATGAAAGAGAAGAGAGAGCTGAAGAATTTTATGAACTATACTCAAATGAAGAAGTGAAGTGTATTGTGGCAGCTTCTGGTGGAGAATTTTTAATGGAGATGTTGCTATATTTAGAAAAGTATGATTTAAAAGATAAATCACCAAAATGAGTGCAAGGTTTTTCTGATACGTCATTATTACTTCATTATTTAACTACAAAGTATAATTTAGCAACTGTGCATAGTAGCAATTTCGGCAGTTTTGGACTGAAAGAAATAACACCTTCTGCTATGAAAGCGTTAGAGATATTATCTGGAAAAACTGAAAATGTCCAAGTAAGTTCTGAATTTTATGAGGTATCTCCAATTCGTTGGCAAGAAGGAAAAGAGTTTGAATTACCATTTTTGGATACTCCAAATGTTTATAAAAAATTATATAAAAATAAATCTAATAGATTTTCAGAAACAATGTTAGGTGGATGTTTAGAC
>CAZTCE010000055.1:0-6932 GCA_964612205.1 uncultured Eubacteriales bacterium
TCTTAGAACTAAATTCACGTGGAATTTTTAATAGAAATGAACTAGACTCTCACAAGAAATAAACAAAATTTTGAACTAAAATTTTCGTTAGAATTTAATGAATATAAATTTCAACTGAAAAGCTAAAGAACATTTTCAATTGATGCATTAATCATACACTCTAGAATTAAACTTGTCAACACAAACATGAAAAAATATACGCTATATTTCGCGTCAAAAATGCCACTAGGTATACTCCCAGTGGCATTTTTATTATTCGGATACCATTATAAAAATGTCATCTCTTAATGGATTATCTGTTGCCGCTATTATTTTTTCTCTTATGTAATCGAGTATACTACCATATGTTTCAAATAAAACTTTGTAAGTGCTGATATAATATATTAACGACGCACTAACATTTAACTTGCCACCAGTTATATATGAAATACCACCAAATGGATTATCGCAAAATCCAACACAACATACACTTGAATCATATATCAGATCATTTATTTCTTGAAACGTTTTAGCTTCCTTGATTTTTCCTAACAAATCATTAAGGTTTTCGATATATTCCTCTCGCTCTTTTGCTTCACTTTTCATCAAATCATAAAGGTGTTTTACAATAAAATCTTCTTTTATTTTCAAAACAATCTCTCTTTTATTTTCACCAACTTCATACAAATCTAAATTAATCTTGTTTTTTAGAATTTCTAAAATTTCTTCTTTAGTATGAGCTTTATAACGAGAATACTTGTCTACATAAATAGTTGTTGCAACGCCTATAACTAATCCTTGCCCCATAATAGTTTACCTCCTTTTAGTTTCTTCTTTTTATTTATTACTTAACGCTATTTTACAATCTGCAAAACGTAAAGTCAATCTTTTTGTGTAAATTTTATAATGTTTTTACAATATTTTTTCATATTGTGCATTGATTGATATGTAAAAAAATGCCACCGGCAATTAACCGGTAGCACAAACACACCTTTATAGTTTTACTCTTTCCAACTCTTTCCTGTGGCATAATCTATGCCAATTCCTGGTTGCACATTATATACAAATACATTAAAACATACACCTTGTCCATTATCTTCCACAGAATATGCTTCCATTTGCACACCAGTCGCCACAAGATTTTTTCCTTCAAACATTGGCGTTACCCTATATAAAACATGATTATCAGGATTATCATCAATGTAATTTGCCACCATGTTTTCAAACCCCAACATTCCAGTCACATTAAAATATCGAGTTCCTGTAATTAAATTTTGCTCATTTGCATCTTCACCTGCTAATTGATGCCCAATTAAGTGACATCGATTATACAAATATTCTCCATCATATTTTTGCTGAATCCAACCTGTTGGATATACATCGCTTATATCTCCTCTTTCTTTGGTTGGCATTATCTCTTTGCAAATATTGGCATAAGCAACCCCACATCTTCCAAGGCTATCCAAGTCGCTATAGTTTTCAAAGCTTTCTGTTGTGTAATCCTCAGACGTAAAATATGGGATGTTGTTATTTATTGCAACATAGATTTCATCAACATACTCCGCAATTTCGCTTGCATTATAATATGTGATTGTTTCATTCTTAACTGTATTATTTGATGCTATATCTATGTTGTCAAAATCACCATAAAAATAAGATACTGCTACCCAAAATAGAACTAAAATTAAATATATTAATTGCTTCGTATTCTTCTTATTAATATTCTTCTTCCTGCCCATTTTTTCCACAACCTTTCTATGACATTTTATCATAATTCAAACATTGAAACTAACACCACCGCTGACAAGATAATTTAAGTTAACACTCACAACAAACAAGGGAAGCAAATTTTGCTCCCTTGTTATTTCTAGATTCTTAAGAGCCGACTTCGCCATAATAGCTATATCCATCATATTCTAATGAATATGAGCCATCATCATCAATGATGCAAATACCATAATCGCTATGCTCAAACGCCTGCTTCATAATTGGCATAAACATATTGGTAATGCGTGATTCCAGCCCTCTGACACCCGTGTCAGATTTCATGATTTCATCAACCATTTTTTCAACGTATTTTTTGCTGATGCTCATCTCAACATTTAACGTGTCACAAATGAACCTTGTTTGCTCGGTAAATATTGAATTTTTCGACTCATACACAATGCGTAAACCATCTTCATTAGTGAGCTTTCGAAGTTCCTCAATAATGAAAATGCGACCGACAATTTCTGGAATAAAACCGAAATCAATCAGATCTTTGCTAACATATTTTTCTTTTTGTGCGACCTCCTCAGTAATGTATTTTTCATTAGCACCAAATCCGATGTTTTTTCTGCTTAGACGCTTGAGTCGGATTTTATCCAAGCCAACAAAAGCACCTCCCAAAATAACTGTCAGTTTACTTGTATCAAAAGGTACACGCCGTTTATCAGACAAAACCAAATCAATTTGATTGGGTTCAAGAATCTTCAAAAGCTCTTCCTGAACCGCTTTGCCATTAATGTCTTTGCCTGCAGAAGTTTCCTGCTCGCATTTTTTGTCAAACTCATCGATATAGATGATTCCCCGTTCGGCAAGTGCAAGATTTTCTTTTGCAGTATAAAAAAGTTTTTCCAGGATATCTTCAACTTTTTTGCCGATATAGCCTGCAGATGTAATCTGGTCAGCACTATATCTCGCAACAGGAACAGCAAAATTTTTCTCCAATGATTTGACAATTGTAGTTTTACCGCAACCAGTAGGTCCAATCATAACAACGTTTATCCGCTTTTTAGGTGGTTCTCCAATTTCTTCCAACAAGTTCAAAACTTGATTGTAATAGCAAACATGAACTATCGTTTCAACAGACTCTTCTTGCCCAATTACCTCAAGATTCATCCTATCTACAATCTCCCGAGGAGTTTCACTCAAGCAACGATATTGATAAACAAGATCCTCATAATCTTCTCCCAAAATCGTTAATGCTTCCAATGGCGACATCATTTTTGAATCTTCCGTATTCATCTTGTTTACCTCCATTCCTCGCACTTTGTCTACTATTCCCTTAGTTATAAAAATCGGATTTCTCGTGTTGCTGTTATCCATCTTTGCTCCCTCCTCATGCAATCGCACTTAGTCTTACAAACTTTGAATACTCACATATTCTACCACATTTTTATTTGCACTGCAATCAAAACACGTATTAAAAAGTGATAAAGTGTAGTGACTACTAATCAAAAATGTGAAACAAAATTTCAAAAGTTTTTGTATCGCAGTACAAAAACTTGAAAAAAAGTATGGTTTATTGTATCAAGAGTGTAATTATTAGGGAATAAATTATCGGTATAATACCAAAACCTAAAGCAGAGCTTATTTTATGAAAATATACCGTATTTCAAAAAGCTGTAACCACTATGTATCAATGGTTACAGCTTTTAACTATTAAGGTTAGGATTATAGCGTTGTATCACGACTTACATAATTTTCCAATGCTTTTTAAAAGCGAATTTGCTAATTTAACATTCTCATAATGAGCTTTATTCTAAACTTTTACTGTATATTAACCACATTCATCTCATCATCAAAATACACTGCATAATCTGCGACTTCACTATTTTCATTCACATATATTTTTGGCACTTCAACATTTTTTCTTACGACCTGCAACTTACCAAGCATAATCCATTCAGCTTCCAATGACGATTCGACGAAATTCGAAAGATTTTTATATTCTATCAAAGCATCCGCATTGTAATTTAAAGAAATCGATTTATCACTTTTAAAAGCTTCTTGCGGAAGCACTTTTATCATTTGAGCCGTCACTTTATTATCTAAATCATTTACCTTTTTATAATTATTAACACCGTCAATATTTGCTACAACACTTAGCATTAAAACGATTCCAACCGCAATAGTTCCAATAATATTTTGAATTTTTGAATTTTCAATCTTGGTTAAAATCGTGTCCCAAAGAAGTTCTACCACGATTAAAATTCCAATGAAAGGCATATACATATTTCTCATTGCAATATAATTATTTTCTAATATTACAAAAGGCAAAATCGGTGCAATAAATAACGTTATCCCAAATGATAACTTTTTCCAAAAACCTTTATTAACATTTTTAACAGCTTTTGTTTTATAAATGTAGTATATAAAATAAATTATTAGTGCAAGCAAAAAAATAGTTGCAACGTGCATAGTCACTTCGTTTATTCCGCTTTTAAATGAAACAATAAAATTGCTAACTGCCAATTTTAAATTTGTAAATGTCATTTTAAACGAACTTAGCAAATTGCCAAAAATTCCAGCCAAATTAAGAGCTCCACGAGATTGCATTTCGCCATTAATCATAAAATAAATATAATACGCACCAATCCAAGCAGTTGAAGTAACGGGAATAAAAATATATTTGTATTTCTTCAAACTTAGCAAAACAAATACAAAGAAAAACAAATTAAAAGCAACAGTTTGCTCATAATAACCCACACAAAGTAAATTTAAAATTATTGCTGACATAAATTTTATCAGCTTCTTTGCATTATTTTCTTCTTCGAAACTTAGTAACAACAAGTAAATTGATGCTAAACACAAAAACAAACTAAAAACAATCCTATCAGAAGCAGAAATCCAATACAAAGCTTCAATCAAAAACGGTGCAACCGCCATAGTCACTAAAAACAGTGCATTGAGCTTTATTCCTATTTTCTCACAAATTTTATACATAAAGAAAACATTGAATATGTGCATTATGACCATAATCATAAGAAGAGCATACATATTATCCGCAAACCACGAGAAAATATATGCTTCCGTGAAAAATGCAAGTGGCCTAACATTATAACTTTTATACTTTTGAATAATATTTTCATAGATGTTATCACTTCTTAAATTAAACGTACCAATTTGATTATTATCATCAGCAACTGCGAAATACTTCATTCCAAAAAAACTAAATTGAAAAATCAAAACCAGTGCTAATAAAATAAAAAATTTCTTATCAATCTTCATAAAAATTCCTCCAGATCAAGCTATTTCGAATTTTTAAAAACAAATAATTTGCTTATTATATAATTCAAAATTACCACAAAAACAGCTATTATCGCTTTAGCGATGTACTCATTCATACTTGCAAAATCAGTAAGTAGCCAAAACGAAACAACATTTACGCCCAAAGTAAATAACCTGCTAGCAAAAAACTTCAAAAACTCCATAAATTTATTGGTTACATTACTTTTGAAAACATACTCTCTATTAGTAAAATAAGCAAAAATAATTGAAATCACAACAGCAATTGCGTTTGAAATATTTTCATTAAGCGAAGGCACAAAATTTCTCAAAAGCCAGAAAGCAAGCCAATCAACCGCTGTCGTCAAGACTCCAAAAACTATATAAATAAAATAATGCCTAATCAATTCCTTATCATTTAAAATATCCTTTATTTTTCCCATAATACTCTCCTTTTATTTGCAAAATGCCACGGGGACGGACTTTGCGGCACTCATTAAAAAATCACAGTCTACAAGCTCGTTCCCGCATTTTTTACCACGAGAACGTCACTCATTAGAAAATACAGCTTATAAACCCGTTTTTAACTTTTTTTCCACAAGAAAGCCACTCATTAGAAAATACAATCCATAAGTCCGCTTCCGCATTTTTCATTCAGCACTAAACATTACTAAGAATTATTTTATAAAATGTTTCACGTGAAACATTTTTGGCTTTTTCTTTCAAAGCCTTGATAAATATAGGCTTTTCAGATTTAATATTTTAATTTATTCCAAAATAAACACTAAAAAATTCAGTTCATAATATACAAAAGACGTTCCAGAAAGAACGTCTTAAATTTTATTTTTTCGACACCTCGCTGACAATATATTGAGGTCTTCCTTTCGTTTCTTCGTAAATTTTTCCAATATAGATTCCAATAATTGCAAGGCAAAACATTACAAGCGACCCAATTAGCAATTGTAATAAAATTATCGTTGTAAAGCCTTCAAGAGCGATGCCCAAGATTTTATTTACAAGCGTTTGAATGCCCAATATAAGTGCAATTACAAAGAAAATCACTCCTATTACAGCAGTTATATAAAGAAGTGATGAAGAAAAAGATGTTATCGCATTCAAAGCAAGTTTAAACAAAGACTTAAACTTGAATTTTGTCTTACCGATTTCACGTTCCTTAAACTCAATCTCCATAGTATACTTGCTGAAGCCAACCCAATCAACAATCCCTCTGAAGAAAAGCTGCCCCTCCTTAAACTCGACAATTTTATCAACAACAGTTCTATCCAAAAGCTTATAATCACTCGAATTAGCCATATCCAAGCCAGAAAGCTTTTTCAAACTATTATAAAAAAGCCCCGCACTAATCTTGTAAAAGATAGACTCCTTAATTCTCTTCCTCTTCTTAGCCTCAACAATTTTATACCCCTCACGCCACTTGCTTATAAGATTGGGAATATACTCAGGTGGATGCTGAAGATCCGAATCCATTGTTATAACCGCATCACCAGATGCGTGAGCAAGACCAGCCATCAAAGCCGATTCCTTTCCAAAATTTCTACTAAATCTCACGCCCACAATACATTTATTTTCTTCAGACAGCTCCCTAATTTTCTCCCAAGTATCATCCTTGGAACCATCATCAACAATTACAACTTCATATTCCTCATTTTCAGGAATATTTTTGATTATTGTATTTATATTAACTTTCAACCCGTTTTCCTCATTCAAAACAGGCACAACCACTGATACCATTGCACTTTCCTTTCTAGTGCCACGGGGACGGACTTCGCGGCACACTTCAAAAAAACCGCCGAAAAACCGCACCTCAAAGGCACTTTTTCATTTCATTAAACATTTTTATTATTTTCTTCTTATTAATCTATTACAATACGTCCTGCCACTAAAACAAATTTACTTTTTCAGTTTCAGATTTCATAACTTTTATAAATTACAAAATTATAATA
>CAZTCE010000056.1:0-6927 GCA_964612205.1 uncultured Eubacteriales bacterium
ACTTAATAAATAGAAATATAGAATAACATTTGACTTTATTGCAATGAAATAAGATGTTTTTTAAAATTATTATGCATAAAAATTATTGCAAATGGCAATGTAATAGTATAAAATCAATTTGTAATAAATTTAAGGAGGTTATTATTATGTCAGTTAAAATTGGTATTAATGGTTTTGGTAGAATAGGAAGTTTGGCTTTTTCAGCATCTTTCGATAAAGAAGATATAGAAGTTATTGCTATAAATGACCCATTTATAAGTGTTGAATATATGGTGTATATGATTAAACATGACACAATTCACGGTGGTTTCAAGGGCGAAGTTTACGCAGAAAATGGTGAGTTTGTTATAAATGGTCATCACGTTAAAGTTTATAATGAAAAAGATCCAGTGAATATTCCATGGGGCGAAAATGGTGTTGAATATGTTTTAGAGTGCTCTGGTGTTTTCACAACAACAGAAACTGCTAATGCACATTTACAAGCAGGTGCTAAAAAAGTTGTTATTAGTGCACCTTCAAAAGATGCTCCTATGTTTGTTATGGGTGTAAATCATAAAACATATACAAGCGATATGAACATTGTTTCAAATGCTTCTTGCACAACTAACTGTCTAGCACCTCTTGCAAAAGTTATTAATGATAAATTTGGAATTAAAGATGGTTTGATGACAACTGTCCATTCAATTACTGCTACTCAAAAAACAGTTGATGGTGCTTCAAAAAAAGATTGGAGAGGCGGAAGAGCTGCAAGCTACAACATAATTCCTTCTTCAACAGGTGCTGCTAAAGCAGTTGGAAAAGTTATACCTGAGCTTAATGGAAAATTAACTGGTATGTCTTTCAGAGTTCCAACAGTTGATGTTTCAGTTGTTGATTTAACTGTAAATCTTGAAAAACCAGCTAGCTATGAAGAAATTTGTAAGGCTGTTAAAGAAGCTTCAGAGGGCGAATTAAAAGGAATCCTTGGCTACACGGATGAACTTCTAGTTTCTTCTGATTTTATCCATGATCCAAGAACATCTATCTTTGATGAAAAAGCTGGCATCGCTTTAACAGATACATTTGTAAAACTAGTTGCTTGGTATGATAACGAGTGGGGTTATTCAAATAAACTTTTAGATTTAGCTGCATATATGCATTCAGTAGATAATAAATAATAAAATGTTTTAGGAGCGGCGATTTTTTCTTCGCTCCTAAATTTATTTTTGAAAGGAGCTTTAAAATGTTAAATAAAAAAACTATAGAAGATGTTGATGTGAATGGTAAAAAAGTTTTAGTTAGATGTGATTTTAATGTGCCACAAGATGAAAATGGTAACATAACTGATGATAGAAGAATTGTTTCGGCACTTCCAACAATAAAGTATCTTTTGGAACATAATGCCAAAGTAATTTTGTGTTCTCATTTGGGCAGACCAAAGGGAGAATTTAATATGAAATATTCGCTAAAACCAGTTGCAGTTAGACTTAGTGAATTGTTAAATCAAGAAGTTAAACTTGCAAATGATGTTATTGGCGATAGTGCAAAAGAGCTTTCTGCTAATTTAAAAGAAGGCGAAGCTATACTTCTTGAAAATGTTAGATTTCACAAAGAAGAAGAAGAAAATGATATGCCTTTTTCAAAGAAACTTTCTGAGCTTGCGGATTTATATGTAAATGATGCTTTCGGAACAGCTCATAGAGCACATGCTTCAACAGCAGGTGTTGCAAAATATTTACCAGCTGTTTGTGGTTATCTAATTCAAAAAGAAATTAATGTTATGGGTAAAGCTTTAACAAATCCAGCAAGACCTTTTGTTGCAATTCTTGGTGGCAAAAAGGTTTCTGACAAAATTAGTGTTATCACAAATTTAATTGATAAAGTTGACACTTTGCTAATTGGTGGAGGAATGGCATACACTTTTTATAGAGCTAAAGGATATGAAATTGGAACATCAATTTGTGAAGAAGATAAAATTGAATTAGCAAAAGAATTGTTAGAAAAAGCAAATCATAAAGGAGTTAAATTGATTTTACCTGTTGATAATGTTGTTGCAAAGGAATTTTCAAACGATAGTGAAAGCAAGGTCGTTGCTTCTGATTCAATTCCTGAAGGCTGGCAAGGACTTGATATTGGACCTGAAACAGTTAAATTGTTTGCTGAGGAATTGAAAGACGCAAAAACAGTTATTTGGAATGGTCCAATGGGTGTTTTTGAATTTGATAATTTCGCTAAGGGAACAAATGAAGTTGCAAAAATTTTAGGTGCTTTAAATGCGGTAACAATTATTGGTGGTGGAGATAGTGCTTCAGCAATCGAAAAAGGTGGGTTTGCTGATAAAATGACTCATATATCAACTGGTGGCGGTGCATCACTTGAGTTTTTAGAAGGAAAAGTTCTACCAGGTATTGCATGCTTGTTGGATAAATAATTTTGTTACGGAAAGGTGTAAATGTTTATGAGAAGAAAAGTTATTGCTGGAAATTGGAAAATGAATAAGTCGCCTGCTGATGTAGAAGAATTTATGAGTGCTTTTTCTACACTTGTTGAAAATACTCAAAATGAAGTTATTCTTTGTGTACCTTATATAGATCTTTTTACCGCAATTGAAAAAGCAAGAGGAACTGACATAAAAATTGGTGCACAGAATATGCATTATAAAGATAATGGAGCATTTACAGGTGAGATTTCTGCTAAAATGCTTCAAGATATTGGTGTTGAATATGTAATAATTGGTCATTCGGAAAGAAGACAATATTATAATGAAACCGATGAAACTGTTAATTTGAAAATAAAATCTGCACTTGAGCATAATTTAAAGCCAATAGTTTGTGTGGGTGAAACCTTAGAGCAAAGAGAAGCTGGAATAACAAATTCGTTTGTTAGTGAGCAAATTAGAAAAGCATTTGATGGAATTGAATCTTCGATGCTTAAAAATATAATCGTTGCGTATGAACCTATTTGGGCTATTGGGACTGGCAAAACTGCTTCGAGTGAAGATGCAAATGATGTATGTAAATGTATTAGAGAAGAATTGAAAAAAATGTATGCAAATGAGTCAGAAAATGTTATAATTCAATATGGTGGAAGTGTTAAATCTTCAAATGCCAGAGAACTTTTTGAAATGTCAGGCATTGATGGTGGCTTAGTTGGTGGTGCAAGCTTAGATGCTGATGAGTTCTCTAAAATAGTAAATTATAATTAATTGAATTTGAAAGGGATGTATTTATGGATAAGAGATTAGTTATGCTAGCAATATTAGACGGCTGGGGCATAAATGAAAGTGAAAATGCAAATGCCGTTAAAATGGCTAACACACCTAATTTGGATGCAATTATGAAGCAATATCCAACAACAAAAATTTTTACAAGTGGTTTGAATGTTGGGCTTCCTGATGGTCAAATGGGTAATTCAGAGGTTGGTCATACAAATATCGGAGCTGGTAGAATTGTTTATCAAGAATTAACTAGAATCACGAAATCGATTCAAGATGGAGATTTCTTTGAAAATAAAGCTTTTATAGATGCAATAAAATATTGCAAAAAACAAAATAGTGATTTACATCTATATGGGCTTTTGTCTGATGGTGGTGTACATAGTCACAATACGCATTTATATGCTTTGCTTGAACTTTGCAAAAAAGAAGAATTTGATAGAGTATATGTTCATTGTTTCTTAGATGGAAGAGATACTCCGCCAGCTTCTGGTGAAGGTTATATAATCGAGCTTGAAGAAAAAATGAAAGAGCTTGGTGTTGGAAAAATTGCAAGTGTAATGGGCAGATTTTATGCAATGGATAGAGATAAACGTTGGGAGAGAGTAGAACTTGCATATAAAGCTTTAGCACTAGGCGAGGGCTTGACTGCAAGTAATGCGGTTGATGCAGTTGAAAGTGCTTATCAAAGAGAAGAGTTTGATGAGTTTGTTAAACCAACGGTTATTTTAGAAAATGATAAACCTGTTGCTACTATAAAGCAAAACGATTCAGTTATTTTCTTTAATTTCAGACCAGATAGAGCTAGAGAAATTACTAGAGTATTTGTTGATAAAAATTTTGATGCATTTGAAAAGAAATTTTTATATGTAAATTATGTATGTATGACTCAATACGATGAAACTATGCCAAACGTTGAAGTCGCTTTTAAACCAACAAAAATTGAAAATACATTTGGTGAATATATAAGTAAAAAGGGCTACACGCAACTTAGAATTGCTGAAACTGAGAAATATGCGCACGTTACATTTTTCTTTAATGGTGGAAATGAAGTTGAATATGAAGGAGAAAATAGATTTTTGATAAATTCTCCTAAGGTTGCAACTTATGACTTAAAACCTGAGATGAGTGCGTATGAAGTTACAGATAAAGTTGTAGATAGCATCCGCAAATCTGCATTCGATGTAATCATTTTAAACTTCGCAAACTGCGATATGGTTGGACATACTGGTGTTTTGGAAGCAGCTGTTAAAGCAGTTGAAACTGTTGATGAATGTATTGGTAGAATTGTTGAAGAAGTTAGACGTGTAAATGGTGTGATTTTGATTACAGCTGATCACGGAAATGCTGAACAAATGATAGACTACACCACTGGAGATCCACACACAGCTCACACTACAAATCCAGTACCACTTATTGTTGCTGGTTTAGACGATGGCGTGAAACTTCGTGATGGCGGAAAACTTGCTGATTTAGCACCAACAATGCTTGAAATTATGGGAGAAGATAAACCAGTTGAAATGACAGGCGAATCACTTATAATTAAAGAGTAAAGTGGGGCGATGTTTGTGGAGAATAAAGCCGTAATACTAAACAAATTTGATACGATAGAAAAGTGTATTAATCGAATCAATGAAGAATATGCTGGAGAACCTGCAAATTTGAGTGATTATAGAAAAAACGATATGATTGTTTTGAATTTACAAAGAGCATGCGAGGCAGTACTTGATCTAGGAATGTATGTAGTTTCAAGTAGAAAGCTAGGATTACCACAAAATAAAAGAGAATGTTTTGAAATGCTTGCTAAAAATGGAATTATATCGGATGATATGAAACGTAATATGCAAGGTATGATTGGTTTTAAAAATATTGTGGTACATGATTACAAGGAAATTGATGAAGAAATATTAAAAGATGTAATCGAAAATCACTTAGAAGATTTATTGGAATTTGCAAGAAATATTTTGAATTTAGAATAATGTAAGGAGGAATTTAAATGATTTATTCAAATGAAGTAAAGGAAATGTGTAAGGTTGCAAAGGGTGTTGATCATGGACCTGCACCGATTCCTGAAGAGGGAAAATGGGTTAAAGCAAAAGAGATTAAAGATATTTCAGGATTGACACATGGCATTGGTTGGTGCGCTCCTCAACAAGGTGCTTGTAAATTAACTCTAAATGTAAAAGATGGAGTTATTCAAGAAGCTCTTGTTGAAACAATTGGTTGTTCTGGAATGACGCATTCAGCAGCTATGGCAGCTGAAATTTTAACTGGCAAAACAATTCTTGAAGCTTTGAACACAGACTTAGTTTGTGATGCAATAAACACAGCAATGAGAGAATTATTCTTACAAATAGTTTATGGAAGAACTCAAACTGCTTTTTCAGAAGGTGGGCTTCCTATTGGTGCAGGCTTAGAAGATTTAGGAAAAGGCTTAAGAAGCCAAGTTGGAACTATGTATTCAACACTTGAAAAAGGACCAAGATATTTGGAACTTGCCGAAGGTTATGTTACTGAAATCGGACTTGATGAAAACGATGAAATTATAGGTTATAAATTCGTACATATGGGCAAAATGATGGAATTTATCAAAAAAGGTGTTGAACCAAAAGAAGCAATTGAAAAGGCTTCTGGTCAATATGGTAGATTTGATGAAGCAGTTAAAAAGATTGATCCTCGTAAAGAGTAATAAAAATATAAAGGATGGTGAAAGATATGAGTTTATTTGAAGGCTATGAAAGAAGAATTGATCAAATTAATGCAACACTTGCAAAATATGGCATTGCATCTTTAGAAGAGGCAAAAAAGATCTGTGAAGATAAAGGTATAAATGTTTTTGAAATTGTAAGAGGAATACAACCAATTTGTTTTGAAAATGCTTGCTGGGCATATACAGTTGGTGCAGCAATTGCAATTAAAAAAGATATTAAATTAGCAAGTTATGCAGCTCAAGCAATTGGTGAAGGATTACAAGCTTTTTGTATTCCAGGAAGTGTTGCTGATGATAGAAAAGTTGGTTTAGGACACGGTAATTTAGCTGCTATGCTTCTTAGAACAGACACAAAATGTTTTGCATTTTTGGCTGGTCATGAATCATTTGCAGCAGCAGAAGGAGCAATTGGAATTGCAAAGTCTGCTAATAAAGTTAGACAAGAACCTTTAAAAGTTATTTTAAATGGCTTAGGAAAAGATGCTGCGCAAGTAATTTCAAGAATAAATGGATTTACTTATGTTCAAACAAAATTTGATTACTATACTGGAAAGCTAGAAATAGTAAAAGAAATTCCTTATTCAAAAGGAGAAAGAGCAAATGTTAGATGCTATGGCGCTGATGATGTTAGAGAAGGTGTTGCAATAATGCATTATGAGGATGTTGACGTTTCTATAACTGGTAACTCAACGAATCCAACAAGATTCCAACATCCAGTTGCTGGTACATATAAAAAGGAATGTACCGAAAAAGGAAAACCATATTTTTCTGTTGCTTCTGGAGGTGGAACAGGAAGAACACTTCACCCAGATAATATGGCGGCAGGTCCAGCATCTTATGGTATGACTGATACAATGGGCAGAATGCATTCAGATGCACAATTTGCTGGTTCTTCTTCAGTTCCTGCACATGTTGAAATGATGGGATTAATCGGAATGGGCAACAATCCAATGGTTGGAGCCACAGTTGCAGTTGCCGTTGCGATTGAAGAGGCGATGAAATAAGCTCTCCTTTTTATAGATGA
>CAZTCE010000057.1:0-6883 GCA_964612205.1 uncultured Eubacteriales bacterium
GGAAAATGATAAAATTTGTCTTGTGTAAGGAGTGATATAAATGCAACAAATGACACCGATGATGCAGCAATATATGAGTGTAAAAAATCAATATAAAGATTGTTTGTTATTTTATAGATTAGGAGATTTTTATGAATTGTTTTTTGACGATGCGATTACAGCATCGCGAGAACTTGAGATAACTTTGACTGGAAAAGATTGTGGCTTGAAAGAACGTGCACCTATGTGTGGTGTGCCTTATCATTCAGTTCAAAACTATGTAGCCAAGCTAATTGCGAAAGGATACAAAGTTGCTATTGGTGAGCAATTAGAAGATCCAGCGCTAGCAAAAGGAATCGTTAAAAGAGATGTAACAAGAGTAATTACTCCAGGTACGGTTATTGAATCAAATATTTTAGACGAAAAGAAAAATAATTATTTAGCAAGCATTTATAGAAAAGGTTCAAATTTTGGAATTGCTTATTCTGATGTTTCAACTGGTGAATTTTATACGACTGAATTTTCTGAAAAAAACAATTTTCCTAAGGTTTTAAACGAACTTGGAAGATTTGAACCTGCTGAGATTGTTGTAAATTCTGAGATGTTTAATGACAAATCTGAAATAGATACAATTTCTAAGAAATTTAAAACCTATATAACAAATCGTGAAGATGAGGAAGAGGATATTGAATTAGAGGGAATGGCCAAACTTGCTAAAATTCCTTATGCTGAAAATGCAACAAAATTGCTTTTTAGTTATATCAAAGAAACTCAAAAAATGCAATTGAAACATATAAATAAAATTAATGCGTATAATGCTTCAAACTATATGGTTTTAGACAATATCGCCAGAAAAAACTTGGAACTTACTGAAACGATTAGAGATAAAAATAAAAAGGGAAGTTTACTTTGGGTTTTAGACAAAACTTCAACTTCAATGGGCGGAAGAAATTTAAGACGTTGGATAGAAAAACCACTTATGGATATTGATGAAATTAATGCTAGATTAGAAGCTGTTAAAGAATTGAAAGAAAACGTTATCTTGCGTAGTGATATCGCAGAATGTTTGAAAAAGGTTTATGATATCGAAAGGCTTACTGGTAAAATCGCGTATGGAAATATTAATGCGAGAGATATGATTTCACTAAAAAATTCTTTGAATCAGTTACCTGATCTAAAAAGATTGATTGCTAATAGAAATTCAAAATTGATTAATGAACTTTATGATGAATTAGATGTGCTAGAAGATGTGGCAGATTTAATTGATAAATCAATAATTGATGAGCCACCTGTTTCTGTTAAAGAAGGGGGAATTATTAAATCAACTTATAGTGAAGAAGTTAACAAACTTAGAACTGCTTCAACTGAAGGCAAGAACTGGGTGCTTGCAATTGAAAATAAAGAAAGAGAAGAAACTGGAATTAAAAATTTAAAAGTTGGTTATAACAAAGTTTTTGGATATTACATTGAAGTAACAAAATCTTTTATGAATATGGTTCCAGATAGATTTATTAGAAAGCAAACTTTAACAAATGGTGAAAGATATATAACAGATGAGCTTAAAGAAATTGAAAGCACAATACTTGGTGCGCAAGATAAAGTTGTAAATTTGGAATATGAAATTTTCACACAAATCAGAGATAAATTAGCTTTAGAAATTGAAAGATTACAAAGAAGTAGCAATGCGGTTGCAACTTTAGATACACTTTGTTCATTTGCAGAAGTTGCGGATGTTAATGCATATGTTATGCCAGAAGTAAATAATTCTAACGATATTATTATAAAAGATGGTAGACACCCTGTTGTTGAAAGATTGATTGATTCTGGAAGCTTCGTTCCAAATGACACAACACTTAATATTACGGACGATAGAATAAACATCATTACAGGTCCAAACATGGCTGGAAAATCAACATATATGAGGCAAGTTGCTCAAATTGTTTTGATGGCTCAAATTGGAAGTTTTGTACCTGCGAGCAGTGCAACAATCGGAATTGTCGATAGAATTTTCACAAGAGTTGGAGCATCTGATGATTTATCAACAGGTCAATCTACATTTATGGTAGAAATGAATGAGGTTGCAAATATTGTTTTAAATGCCACTCCAAAGAGTTTACTAATTTTAGATGAAATTGGAAGAGGAACTTCTACTTTTGATGGACTTTCAATTGCTTGGTCTGTTGTTGAATATATTTCCAAAACAGAAAGAATTGGAGCTAGGACTTTATTTGCAACGCACTATCATGAATTAACAGAACTAGAAGACAAGCTAAATGGTGTTAAGAATTATTGCATAGCTGTTAAAGAAAAAGGAGAAGATGTTATTTTTCTTCGTAAAATAATTCGTGGTGGTGCTGATGAAAGTTATGGAATTTATGTTGCTAAGCTTGCTGGTATTCCAAATCCAATTATAAATCGTGCTAATGAAATATTAAATAGCTTAAAAGAAGGCAGTTATGCGATTTCGCAAGTTAGAGAAAACAAAAATATTAAAAGTGTGTCACAAGTGGATTTCTATAATTACAAATTAGGAGAAATCGAATCAGAGCTTGAAAAACTTAACATTAACGAATTGACACCTATTGATGCGTTGAACACTTTGGTAAAAATGAAAAGTAAATTATAAAATGTGTTTTGATTAACAAAGGAGGAAATCATGGGTAGCATTGTTTTATTAGATGATTTAACAATAAATCAAATAGCAGCAGGCGAAGTTATTGAAAGACCAGCAAATGCAGTAAAAGAGTTAGTTGAAAACTCAATTGATGCTGGTGCGACTTCGATAAATGTTGAAATTGAAAATGGTGGAATTACTTTAATTAGAGTTAGTGATAATGGAAAAGGAATGGCACCAGATGATGTTGAAATTGCTTTTGAAAGGCATGCTACTAGCAAAATTAGAAGTGCAGCTGATTTATCAACTGTTTCTACTATGGGCTTTAGGGGCGAGGCTTTAGCAAGTATTGCTGCCATTGCAAAAGTTGAATTAGTCACAAAAACAAGAGATAGAGAGATTGGAACAAAAATTGTTGTTGAGGGTGGAGATATAATTTCTAAAGAAGAATGTGGTGCTCCAAACGGCACAACAATAACTATCAGAGATTTATTTTTCAACACACCAGTAAGATACAAATTTTTGAAAAAAGATTTTACAGAAGCGGGCTATATAGAAACAGCAATGGAAAGAATAGCACTTGTAAACCCTAACATTGCATTTAAACTTATGAACAACAGGAAACAAATAATTCAAACTAACGGCAGTGGCGATGTTCAAACAGTTGTGTTTAATATCTTTGGAAAAGATATTTCTCAAAATTTAATTGATGTTGATTTTGAATATGAAGGTATCAAAGTTACAGGTGTGGCTGGAAAGCCTGAAATTGCAAGGTCAAATAGAAGTAATCAATTATTCTATGTAAACGGTAGATTTATTAAAGATAAAACATTATCTGCTGCTGCTGAAGAAGCATACAGAACGCTTATACCGCAAGGTAAATTTGGATTTTGCATTATAAATGTCAAATTAAATCCAGAATTAGTTGATGTCAATGTCCATCCTGCAAAATTAGAAGTTAGATTTGTTGAAGAAGGCAAAGTTTTCAAAGCCGTATATCACGGAATGCGAAATGCACTTCTTGGAAATGATTTAGTTGCAGATTCTTCTGCGGATGAAAAGCCTATTGAAAGAGAAAACACGCCGTCAGTTGCACCAACTCAAAAGAAAGGACTATTTGAAATTTTTAGAGGTGGAAAAGCGAATGACAATAAAGAAGATGAGTTTAAAAATTTAAACACAATGAATATTGAAGTTACACATAAACAAGAAGATACAGATATGTTTTCAAAAATGATGACGAAAAATAGCATTGCAATTGAAGATGATAGTGGGGAATATGTAACAAATTCTGAAGAACAAGATTTTGAAAATACATCTGAAGAATATGAAGTTTCAGAAAAGTTTGCACCTGAAAAAATTGAAGAAATAAAACAAAAAGTTGTAAATATAAATCAAATAATTGAAGAGCCAGAGAAAAAAATTGAAACTTTCTATGAGCAAGATTTTATAGAAAAAGTCGAGCTTCCAGAATATAAAATTTTAGGTGTTGCGTTTAACACATACATATTACTTCAACTTGAAGACGATATTTATATACTAGATCAACACGCTGCACACGAAAGAGTTTTATATGAAAAAGTAAAGCAAAACTTTTATAAAAATGGTGGGAAAGAAGTTCAAATGCTTTTATTGCCAGACATTTTAGAATTATCTAAAAAAGATATGAGAATGGTGCATGACAACTTAAAACTATTCGAACAATCTGGATTTGATATTGAAGAATTTGGCGAAAACACTATAAAAATAAACGGTGTTCCAGTTATTTGTTATGAGATGGATACAAAAGATTTATTTATGGATATAATTGACGGGTTAGATGTTACAAACAGAACGAATAAACAAGATATAGAAGAAAAATTTATTGCCACAGTTGCTTGTAAAGCAGCAGTAAAGGCAAATATGTATTTGGATGAAAGAGAAATTCGAGGATTACTTGACGAGTTGCTTCAACTTGAAAGTCCATTTACGTGTCCTCATGGCAGACCAACTGCAATTAGGATTACAAAAACAGAAATTGAAAAGAAATTCGGGAGAAGATAAAATGAAATCAAAAGTTATTGTGATTGTTGGACCAACTGCGTCTGGAAAAACTGCTGTTTCAATTGAACTTGCCAAAAAGATAAATGGTGAAATAATTTCAGCAGATTCAATGCAAATATATAAATATATGGACATAGGCACTGCCAAGCCAACAGCTGATGAAATGCAAGGAATTAAGCATTATATGTTAGACATCGTTGAACCTGATGAAACATATAATGTTGCTAAATATAAAAAAATGGCGGAAAATGCAATTGAAGAAATTTTAGCAAAAGGAAAAACACCTATCATCGTTGGTGGAACAGGACTTTATATCAACATACTTGTAAATGGAATTGAATTTCTAGAAATTGAGGGAGATACACAATATAGAGATTCATTAATTAAAAGAGGATATGAAGAAGGAGCAAATGTTTTGCACGATGAACTAAAAAAAGTTGATCCTGAATCTGCCGAGGTTATTGATGCAAACAACATAAGAAGAGTTGCAAGGGCGTTGGAAATTTATAAGGTAACTGGAAAAACGAAAACACAATTGGATATTGAATCTCGTAAAGAAGTCAAATATGATTATATAATGTTTGGGTTAGAATGGCCACGTGAAGAACTTTATTCTCGAATTGACCAAAGAGTTGACATTATGGTAAAATCAGGATTAATAGAAGAAGTAAAATGGTTGATTGAAAATTACAAAGTTTCTTCAACAGCAATGCAAGGGCTTGATTATAAAGAGGTTGTGGAATACTTAAATGGTGATATTTCTTATGAAGAGATGGTAGAAAAATTAAAAATTGAAACAAGGCATTATGCAAAAAGGCAGTTGACTTGGTTTAGAAAAGACACCAGAATTAAATGGGTAACAAAAGAAAAAGCAGTTGACGAAATCATTAGTTGCTTGTAAAACTAATAGAAAGGAGTGCATGATTTTAAAAATCGTGTAAGCAAATATGCAAAAGAAAAAAAATAATAGTAATCTTATATTTGTGGTACTCTCATTGTTTATAATTATGCTAGTAATGCTTATTATTGGCATCATTAGGTTAGTTATTCAGCCAACAGAAACTACAATTGTTAGAAATGGTGAACTTACAAAATATGAAGAAGTTGTTGGATATGTTATTAGAGATGAGCAAGTTGTTGATACAAGTGAATATGAAGGTGTTATGCAAAAAACACTTGACGATTTAACAAGAGTAAAAAACGGTGGGATTATTGCCACATATGTTTCAAGCTCTGAACAAAATTTAATGAAAAGAATCGAAGATGTAGATGCTAAAATTCAAGAAACAATGGAAAGCCAAAAAACTATATATAACAATGATGCCAAGGCTTTAGATGCTAATATTCAAATTTTGCTTTATGATAATCTTAGAAATAACAAAGATATAACTGCAATAAATGAAAGCAAAATCAAATTGAATGAAAACATAAAAAAGAAGGCACAAATTGTTGGAGAGCTAAGTCCCGTTGGTTCAAAATTAAAAGAACTAATTGACGAAAGAACTAAATATGAAAAACAAATAAACGATGCCAAAAAAGAGCTATATTCTCCTAAGGCTGGTTTGGTTTCATATAGAATAGATGGCTTTGAAGAAATACTTACGAGTGATAGTATTTCAAATTTAACAATCGATGCTTTAAATTCTTTGAAGATTAATTCAAATCAAGTTATTGCAAGTAGCAAAACAAAAGTTAAAGTAGTAGATAATTTTAGCTGCTATATTGCAATTTTTATGAAATCTGCTGAAAGTAAAGAAGCAAAGCTTGATGACAAATTATATTTAAGAATTGAAAATATTAGTAACGAATTAATTCCAGCCACGGTTGAATATATATCAGAAGAAGAGAATGGAAGATTATTATTTTTGAAAATTGAAAATGGTGTTGAGCTATTAACAAAGTATAGAAAATTAAATTTAGACGTTGTTTGGTGGAATTATTCTGGTTTGAAATTGCACAAAAGTTTGATTGGTTCTAAGGATGTGTCAACTTCAAATGGGAATTTGATTTCTAACGTAAATTACGTTACAATTAAAAAAGCTGGTTATGAAGACGTCGCTTACATCAAAGTTATAAAAGAATTTGGCGATTATGTCATAGTTGACAATTATTCAGATGAAGAATATTTGGAGCTTGGTTTTACTGAAGAAGAAATCAAAAACTTTGTTACTTTGAAATTATATAATGAAGTTGTTGTGAATAAACAGGAGCAGTAAACGACGTGTTTTTCTTTTTAATATATTTAAC
>CAZTCE010000058.1:0-6857 GCA_964612205.1 uncultured Eubacteriales bacterium
ACTGCAAGAGAATTAGCGATTAATATATTATATAAAATAGAAAATGCTGAAAGTTATTCTAATATTGAAATAGATAAAGAATTTAACAAAAGTGATTTGAGTGCTTTAGACAAAGCACTTGCTTCTGAGTTAGTTTATGGAGTGCTTACTTGGAAAATTACTATTGATGAAATTATAAAAAGATATTCGGTTATAAAGTTAAAAAAGATTTCATCTTGGATTTTAAATATCTTAAGAATAGGAATTTATCAAATAGTGTTTCTTGATAAGATTCCAGAAAGTGCAGCTGTAAATGAAAGTGTTAAGCTGGCTAAAAAGTATGGGCATGAAGCCTCAAGCAGATTTACAAATGCAGTTTTAAGAAAAATTGAAAAAAATGAAATGGACAAATTAGTTGATTATCTTTCAAGTAAAGCACTTTTAGAAGATGAGATTATTTCAATAATTACATCTCATCCTTTATGGTTAGTTGACGAACTATTGAAAGAGTATGATAAAAAATTTGTTGCAGAATTATTAAATGCAAATAACATTAAACCTGAAATAACGATTAGGGCTAATTTACTAAAAACAACTAGAGATGAACTTTATAAATTACTACAACTAAAAGGTGTTGAATGTAAAAAAGGAAATTTGCCTGATAGCATAAAAGCCAATAAAATTGCAGATTTTTCTACACAGTTATTTTCTGTTCAAGATGAAGCGGCACAAATGGCTTGCCTTAAACTTGGTGTTCAAAAAGGTGATAAAGTTTTAGATGCTTGTGCTGCACCAGGTGGAAAGACAACTTATTTGGCGGGACTTATGGATAATCAAGGAAGAATTGATGCATGGGATATTCATGAACACAGAGTTAAATTGATAGAAGATTTAGCAAAAACTTTGGGAGCTACAATAATCAGAGCTTCTCAAAAAGATGCCACGGAGTACACATCAGTTCTTTGTGGACATTATGATAAGATTTTGCTTGATGTACCTTGTACAGGTATTGGCGTTATTCGTAAAAAGCCTGATATTAAATGGACTAGACAGCCTGAAGATATTGATAGTTTAACTGCAATTCAAGCTGATATTTTAAATGTTTGTTCAAATTATTTAAGATGTGGTGGCAGAATGGTATATAGCACATGCACAGTTTTTGCTAGAGAAAACCATTTGCAAATTGAAAATTTTTTAAATAAACATCCGGAATTTAAACTAATCGAAGAGATAAACTTATATCCTCATGTGAACGGGACAGACGGTTTTTATATTGCGGTTTTGGAAAGGAAATAGAATGATTAATATTCGAGATTTATATTATGAAGAATTAGAAGAAATATTGGTTAATATGGGAGAAAAGAAATATCGTGCAAAGCAAGTGTATAGCTGGCTTTACAAAGGCATAACTTCTTTTGACGATATGACGGATATTTCAAAAGAACTTATTCAAAAATTAAAAGATAATTTTATATTAAACCAACTTACACTTGCAGATTTCCAGAAGTCTAAAGATGGCACAATCAAATACTTATTTAAGTTAAATGATGGACATGCAATTGAAAGTGTTCTTATGAAATATAAATATGGTTACACTGCTTGTATTTCAAATCAAATTGGTTGCAAAATGGGATGTACTTTTTGTGCATCTGCTAAGATAGGATTTGTTAGAAATATGACTCCTGGTGAAATAGTTGGACAAATTCTTGCAATTCAAAAAGAATCTGGCGAGCAAGTGTCGAATGTAGTTTTTATGGGAATTGGAGAACCTTTGGATAATTACGACAATGTTATAAAAGCAGTTAGAATTATTAATGATCCAAAAGCGTTAAACATTGGTGCAAGGCATATCAGTATTTCAACTTGTGGATTGGTTCATAATATTATTAAACTCGCAAATGAAAATATTCAGTGCAATTTGTGTATTTCTTTGCACAGTAGTCATGATAATGTTAGAACAGATATGATGCCAATTAATAAAGCGTACAATATTGCACAGGTAATTGAAGCGTGTAAGGAATATATAAAGCTAACAAACAGGAGAATAACTTTTGAATATGCTTTAGTTGATGGAGTTAACGATTCAAGAGAAGATGCAATTCATTTGTCTAGGCTTTTAAAAGGGATGCTTTGTCATGTTAATTTGATTCCTATTAATAAAATTAAAGGTGGCAAATATGAAAAAAGCTCTACTGAAAAAATTTTGGCTTTTAGAGATACACTAAATGATAGAGGAATTGTTGCAACTGTTAGAAGAGAGCTTGGAAGCGACATTAGTGCTGCTTGTGGGCAACTTGTTAGAGATAAAACTATATAAAATTTATTACAATATAGAAATAAAGTCTTAGAATAAAAATAGTGGACACGTAGTATATTTAAATATATAATAAAGGAAGAGAGGTGAGAGGATGAACTATTACGGCATATCCAATATAGGTAAGTCTAGGAAAGAAAATCAAGATAAAATTTATCTTCCTTCTGAAAAATCTGCAATAAAGTATTTCATAATTGCAGACGGTATGGGCGGAGTAAGCGGCGGTGAAATCGCCAGCGGCATTGCAATTGAAACCATAAAAGATTACATCAATGAGAATATTGGAAATATAGAATTTGAAAAAGAACAAATTGAAGAATTAATTAGAGGTGCAATTGCAAAGGCTAATAAATTTATTTTTCAAAGAGCTGAACGTGAAGAAGAATTAAAAGGTATGGGTACAACTGTTGTTGTAGCATTATTATATGGCAATAGAGTTTATGTTGGTCATGTTGGAGATAGCAGAATTTATCGAATAAGAAACAACATAATTAGGCAACTAACTAAAGATCATTCTTATGTTCAAGCATTATTACAGGAAGGTTCGATAACAAAAGCAGAAGCTGAAAATCATCCTCAAAAAAATATATTATTAAAAGTGGTAGGTTGTGAAGAATTTGTTGAACCAGATATTATGGTAAAAGGTTTTATAAAAGGTGATGTGCTTTTAATGTGCACAGATGGTTTAACAAACATGGTTTCTGTTGATGAAATTTATGATGTTGCTGTAAGAGGAAAGAAAGATACAAAAAAAGCTTGTAAAAAATTAGTAGACATGGCAAACGCAAATGGTGGTTATGACAACGTTAGTGTGATTCTAATTTCTAAAGATTAATATCGGGGGGCTAGTAAAAATATGGATTTAGTTGGGAAAATTTTAGGAAACAGATATGAAATTGTTGAAAAAATTGGAGTAGGTGGAATGGCAACTGTTTATAAGGCTAAATGTAAATTGCTTAATAGAAATGTTGCTATAAAAGTTTTAAAAGATGAATTTGCAAATGATTCTGAATTTATTAAGAGATTTCAAGTTGAAGCACAATCAGCTGCAAGTTTATCGCATCCTAATATTGTTTCAATTTATGATGTAGGAAATGAAGAAAATTTACATTACATCGTTATGGAATTAATTGATGGGAAAACACTTAAAGAAATTATAAATGAAAAAGGAAAATTGCCTTGGAAAGAAGCTGCCAATATTGCTTCACAAATAGCTTCCGGTTTAATGAAAGCACATAGTAATCACATTGTTCATAGAGATATTAAACCGCACAATATAATAATAACAAAAGATGGTGTTGCAAAAGTTACTGATTTTGGAATCGCAAAAGCTGTTTCTAATTCAACAATTAATGCTTTTGGTAGCACTGTTGGTAGTGTGCATTATTTTTCGCCAGAGCATGCTAGAGGTGGATACACTGATGAAAAATCAGATATTTATTCTTTAGGTGTTGTGTTATATGAAATGGTGACCGGCAAACTACCTTTTGATGGTGATACACCTGTTTCTGTTGCATTGAAACACATTCAAGAAACACCTGTTGAACCAATCGAAGTTAACAAAGAAATTCCAATCGGAATTAACAATATCATAATGAAGGCAATGGCGAAGGATATTTCTACTCGCTATCAAACGGCTAGTGAATTGCATAATGATTTAGAAAAAATATTAAGAAATCCTGCTGAATCTACCGAAGCGGTAGTTAGAATTAAAGCACAAAACGAATTTCCAACTCAGAGAATTCCAATCGTTGGCGTTCAAAATACTAATGAAAATAAATATGATTTAAAAGAGGAAGTCGGGGAGAAAGATATGAAAAAAGGAATTACTAAAACGCAAGCTATTGTGAGATTAGTATTAATAATAATTTTGGGAATTGCTTTGTTTTTCGGGGCTTTCAAATTAGGAACATTTGCATTATCAAAACTTTTAGGTGAAAATAAAGTTGTTACTGTTCCAATGCTTGTTGGTGATGAGCAAGAAGAGGCAAGAAGAAAGTTAGAAGAGTTAGGATTAAAGATGGAAATAAGATCTTCTATCGAAAGCGATTTGCCAGAAGGATATGTTGTAAAACAATATTACAATGAAGGTTATGAATTAAAAGAAGGTGCAACTGTTGAAGTTACTTTGAGTAAAGGTGGTAAAGTTGTTTTAGTTCCGGATGTTACAAAATCTACTATCGATGCAGCCAAAATTCAAATTGAACAAAAAGGTTTAGTTTTTGAAATGGTTGAAGAATTTAGTAATGATGTTCCGTCTGGCGATATCGTAAGACAAGAACCAAAAGTTAATGAGGAAGTTGCAGCAGGTTCGAAAGTTACAGTTTACGTTAGCAAAGGCTTAGAATCTGGCTTAGTTGTTGTTCCGAATGTTATTGGCGATAAAGAAGATGTTGCAGTTAAAGCAATTCGTGATGCAAAATTAGTTGCAGAAGTAACAACTGTTAAAGATACAAGCAAAGATGATGGCGTTGTTGTTAGTCAAAGCCCAGATCCGGATGCTCTTCGTGCAGAGCTTGAAACAGTTATTTTGGTTGTTAACAAGTTAGATGATGATTCTACAAACAAGGAAGATGAGAATAATACTTCAAACACTCCTATCGTGTCAGGAAAAAGAGCAATAAATGTTAATCTTTCTAATAAAGGCGAAAGAGAAACATTTACTGTAAAAGTTACTTTACAAAGTGCAGCAATTGGAACAAGAGTTGAATATGAAGGTACTCATTCTAGAGAAGACGGAACAATAACAATAGATGTTTCTGATATACCAGGTGCTTATTTAAAATTATATATTGATGGTAAATTTGATTCAGAACAAGTGCTATAAAAAGGGGAAAATGATGAAAGCAAGAGTTTTAAAAGTTGAACCAAATGTTTATAAAGTAAAAACAGAAGAAGGTAAAGAACTTAAATGTATGGCAAGGGGAAATATGCGATTAACCAAATTAAAACCTTTAGTTGGAGATGAGGTTAATTTAAATAGCGATTGGTGCATAGATAAAATTATGCCTAGAAAAAATGAGTTTATCAGACCTCCAATTGCCAACATCGACCAGATTATAATGGTAATGGCCACAGCTAATCCAAAGCCAGATTTGACGCTTCTTGATAAACAGCTTGTTATGGCAGAAAAAAATGGCGTTGATATTTTAATCTGTTTGAATAAAATTGATTTAAACGATGACTGTGACGAAATAATTGATACTTATGAAAAAATTGGATATCAAGTTATAACAACTGATGCTAAAAATGGATTTGGCATTGATAAACTTGCAGTACTATTAAAAGGAAAAATCACAGCGTTTACAGGCAATTCGGGAGTAGGTAAATCTGCACTGACAAATAACATTTTTAAGCAAGTTATTTCTGAAGAAGGTCTTGTTTCAGATAAAACTTTAAAAGGCAAGCATACAACAAAATATGTTGAACTTTTTGAAATTGCACCTGACACATTTATTGCGGATACACCGGGCTTTTCTTCTTACGAAGTTCAAGGTATTTCGCATAAGGAATTGGAAAAATATTTTATAGAATTTCAGTCTTTTATTCCTGACTGCCAGTATCGTGGCTGTTCACACATCAAAGAAACAAGATGTGGCGTAAAAGATGCAGTTGAGAAAAATAAAATTGCAAAAGGAAGATATGAAAGATATTGTATGTTATATCAAAAGCTTAAGGAGGAAAAGAAATGGTAAAAATAGCTCCTTCTATTTTGGCGGTAGATATTGATAAACTAGAAGAAGAAATTATTGATGTTGTAAATTCTGGTGCGGATTACATTCATGTTGATGTAATGGATGGCAAATTTGTGCCAAACGAAACACCTTGGAAAACTATGTATGAAGTTGCTAGAAGAACGACTGATAAAATAATTGATGTGCATCTAATGGTTCAAAATCCTGAAGAATGGATTTTAAAATTTCCTAAAGCAGATATAATTACATTTCACATTGAAGCTGTAAACGAAGAAACAGCTAATTGGATAATAGATAAATTACATTCTTTAAAAATCAAAGCTGGAGTTGCAATAAAACCAAATACTTCGGTTGACGAAATAAAAGATTTACTAAGTAAAGTAGATATGATTTTGATAATGACAGTTGAACCAGGCTTTGGTGGACAAAAACTTATTGAGGCTTGCATCAAGAAAGTTGAAGAAGTTAGAAATATTAATTCGATGGTTGATATTGAAGTAGATGGTGGAATTAATTTAGAAAACGTTTCTAAGCTAACTCAAGCGGGTGCAAACGTTATAGTTGCCGGCACTTCGATTTTTAAAGCAGAAGATAGAAAGAAAGTAATTGAAAAAATGAAAATGTAAATTTAATTCGCAATAGGTTCAAAGAAAAGACAAACTATTTACACAATTTAAATATAGAATATAAGTATCACAAGGGAAAGGAAGTGATGCTTATACGATATAGAAATTTGTGCGAATAGAAAGTTTAATAAGAGTATCGTGTTCGTAATTCTAGAAATAGAGTGCTTAAGTTAGGCACTCTATTTTTGCTTTATTTAACCTTGTATTGTAAGGAGAATAAATTTATCTTAATAAAAATTAAGT
>CAZTCE010000059.1:0-6815 GCA_964612205.1 uncultured Eubacteriales bacterium
CAAAGGCTCTTGCACCACGTAACCAATCATTTAATCTTGTATTAAAAAAAATCTAAAATGAAATTCAAACTTTTCATTTTAGATTTTTGACTAAAATTAAATTTATTCACTTCTAATTGCTTCAAGTGGTTTAATTTTTGTTGCTTTTCTTGCAGGATATAATCCTGAAACAATTCCAATAAACATAGCAAATGCAACTGCCGCAACTGATAACCAAACTGGAATTACAGAAATCGTTGAAGTCGAAGACATTCCAATTGCAGCACCAATTTCTGGCGCATATTTATTTAAAACATAAGAGATTATATAGCTAAGTCCTATTCCAAGCATACCTCCACAAAAGCCAATAATGGTAGCCTCAAACAAGAATAATTTTCTAATATCAGTAACCAAACATCCTAAAACTTTCATAACACCAATCTCTTTTGTTCTTTCATAAATCGACATTATCATTGTGTTAGCTATTCCAATCGCAGAAACAAGTAACGAAACCGCACCAATTCCACCCAAAATTAGTTGAAGCATATTTGAAACTTCTTTAACACTATCTAAATCGTCTGCCATGCTATATGCGGTAAAACCTAAATCTTTTATCTGTTGTTGGATTTCTGCAACATTATCTGCATCATCAACACTTACCCAAACTTCTTCGTAAGTCAAATCATTTTCTTTTTTGTTATTCTTTCTATTTCTGGCTTTATACCATTTTGTTACTTGTTCTAACGTTCCATACACATTATAACCAAACTCTCCCGTAGATGATTCAAAAACCCCTGCTACTTTTAATTTTTCATACTTTGGATTTTTAGAAGTATCCCATGTATCATCAAAAGTTATTTTCACTTGCTCGGTCATTAAATCAACTTCAGGCTGGTCATATCTGCCATACGAATTTCCTTTTGGATTATAAAAGTAGCACGAATCCTTGCCAAATAGTAAAGCTGTTGGATTCTCGTTAGATAAATATTCGCCAGATTCTAAATCAGGAAAATCAAAATATTGCATACTTTCAGGCTCTATTCCAACAATATTTATATTAGCTTGGTATTTTCCCGCTTTAAGCGTGGCATATACGTTCATAATAGGTGTCACAGCTCTGACGTGTTCCATAGCTCTCAATTGATTAACAAACGTGTCATCAAGTTTTTGCTCTTTCGAAGCACCCATTCCACTATCTTCATCATAAACATAACTATATTTTGAAACAGTAATTTTTGTTAAACTTCCCCATTGTGACATTTCTTCTTTATAGCCCTCGGTCATTCCAACACCTAGAGAAACCATGATAACAATCGAAAAAGTCCCAATAACAACACCCATGATAGTAAGAATAGTTCTAAGTTTTCTACGCCAAAGATTCTTAAAACCCATTTTAACAAAATCTATCTTCTTCATATTTTTTACCTTTCAAATTATTTATTTGCCGCTCTCTTTCCAACAATGATTCCAAGAACTATTCCAACTACGACACATACAGCTATAACGATTCCAAGAATTACACTATTACTAAGACCTTTGCTTTCAGAGTTTCCCATATCGTTCATAGCCATATCATTCATAGCTCCGTCAAGTGGCATATCATAAGATATATCAACATCATTTGCTAGCATATCATCTGTGGTAATTATTTCTTCCATAATCAAACCTCCTTAAATTTCATCTTCTAATTTTTTTCTAATGATTTTAGTTGTAATCATTTTAGTTATTATAAAAGATATTAAAAAGCTGCCAAATCCAATTCCAATAACATACCAAATATTTAATGGTTCTTGAGCAGGTTCTTCAGGCATCACATCAACCCATGGGTCATACATACCCGGATTATCATTGCTTCCAAAATCGGCCATCACATATCCAGTAAATTGCTTAGTAACATTAATTTTCTTTCCAGAAGAATCCTCAAAAGTTAATATCAATGTTCCAACATTTTCTCCCTCTTTTGAAGCAGTAACTTGAAAATCATAATAATCACTATTACCAGCTTCTAAATTTCCAATGTAATTTATATCTTGTGTTGATACATAATCGCCAGAAACACTTGCAGTCAAATTAGAAACTTTAGCTTTTCCCATATTTACATAGTCAAAAGACAATGTTGTTGGTGAGCCAACCATACTTTCAGAAATATAAACACTGTTTATAACCAAATTTGAATATTCAACAACAGGTATATTTATAACTTCAGTAGCAGTATAAGCATTTGCAGAAGAATCTTCATAATCAAAACTAATTTCAAGCGGATAAGATTTTGAACTTAAATCTTGTTTAACATTAAGTTCTATTGATTTTGTCATCGTTCCTCCCGCTGGCAATGTGTCTATGTAAAATGTGTTGCTTCCATTTGCTATCATAAACTCGCCTTCTTTAGAGCTTATTGTGATTTTCATATTGCTGACATTCTTATCTTTACTTGTGTTTTTAAAATTAAAAACAAATTTTATTTGATCACCAGCAACAATACTTTTTGGAGTAGTTGCATAAGATTCGATTATCACTTTTGGTTTACCAGATGTTGAAGTGCTTGATTCATTTTGACTTAAAACACCCATTATGTATAAAGTTTTTTCATCCGTTACCTTTTCATTGTTTAAATCTAAATGTGAAATTGTTACTCCTAATGTATTGCTACCTTTTGGAATTTTCGTTGAAGCAATCATATTAAAAGTTTGTGTTATAGAAGATTTTGCTTTGATGTTTCCAACATAAACTAAATCATTACCATCAACCGGCATAAACCCTTCCGTGCTAAGCCCTGTAAGTTTGATGTAAGTATCTTTGCTATCTGTTTCACCGATATTGTTTACATTAAATTTCAATGTAAACGCTTGACCAGCAGAAACATTTGCAGGTTCTGTTACAATATTGCTAATTGTAATTATTGAAGCGATTTTTTCTTTATTAACTTTGAAATACATGACTCTTTCACGAGAATAAACTTCATCAGAGCTATTTTTGTATTCAACTTTAAACTTAATTGGATAAACCCCAATCTTTGCATCTTCTTTAACTTTAAAACTAAATGAAGCATTTGCATTTCCCTTGCTTCTTAAAGTTCTTGAATAAGAAAACTCAATTGGTCTTTCATAAACAAGTGGAACATCTTCAAAACTTGGAGTAATCTTAATATTCTTAGCTGAATGCGAAGAATCATTTATAAAATTAACAAGCAAACTAAAAGAACCACCTGCTGAAACTTCAGGAATTTCATCTTGCACTTTAAACGTGATATTAGGTTCTTTTGGTTTATATACATTATCCGAACCATCGCTATACCCCGCATTATATCCAGCATTATAACCATTTTGATATTCATCACCACTACTTGCAAAACAAAAGTTGCAAACTAAAATTACAAAAACTAAACACAAGCTAAATATTTTTTTCATCTTCCTTTACCTCCACTATTTTCTCAATATGTCCATCATGTATATGAACAATTTTATTTGCATACTTTGCTATGCTCTCATCATGTGTAACCATAACAATCGTTTGATTATGCTCTTTTGCCATCTTCTTTATTATTTCCATAATTTCCTTAGATGTTTTGCTATCAAGATTTCCGAGTTGGTTCATCAGCAAAAACAATCTCTGGATTTGTCACAAACGCCCTTGCAATTCCGACCCTTTGTTGCTGACCACCACTCATTTGATTTGGTTTATGCTTAAGCCTATCTTTAAGTCCCACCGCCGTTAACATTTCCTTTGCCTTTTTGTTTCGTTCTTTCGCTGGTGCTTCTTTAAAAATCAACGGTAAAGTAACATTTTCAATTGCATTAAAAGAACTAATCAAATTATAAGATTGAAAAACAAACCCTAAATATTTTTGCCTAAATTTTGCAAGTTGATGTTCACCCATTTTGGTAACATTTTTACCCTTTATTAAAATATCTCCTTTGGTTATTTTTTCAATACCAGCCATCAAATTAAGAAGTGTTGATTTACCCGAGCCGCTGCTTCCAAGTAAGCAACAAAAATCACCTTTATTTATAGTGAAACTGACATCATCAAGTGCCATAACCTTTTCATTTCCAACCCTATAAATTTTTGTGACATTTTTCACTTCAATTATTGATTCCAAAGCTACACCTCCTTGCAAAAAACAAACTTCTAAAAACTTCAACATAATTATATACCTAACTGTTATATTTGACAATTTATATAGTAAAAAAGTTTCACAAAAAAGTTTAAAAGTTGTCCATAATTTACTATATTAATTTAAAAGCAAAAAAATACCTTGGAACAAAAAATTCCAAAGTACTTTTAAAGTTTATTTAGACAAAATTTTTGCAATTAGAGTACGATGTACTTTCATTGCACCTTTAGGGCAAAATTCTTGACAGCAAAAACATGTTATACACTTTGTCTTATCAATTACTGCTTTTTTATTCTTTATTGTAATTGCCTTAACAGGACACACTTCCGCACACTTGCCGCAACCAACACATTCATCAGCTTTTAGTCTTGGTGTTGAGCGAAGTGCCTTTGTTGCAATTCTACCAAAAAATTTTGTTTTATCCTCAAAGCCAAGTGGATGTGTGTGTTTAATGATATCATAATCAGATATTGTAAATTGACTTAAATCTTCATTACAAGTTAGTTCTTCATAAGTTGCAGGTGCTAAATCTCTTTTAAAAGCTTCTTCTAAAGTTGGTATGTCTTCTTTTTTTAGTCCTATTAATTTTGCGCAAGCCAAATCTAATTTATATGGATTTTTCGAAGCCAATATAAATCCAATGTCCCTTGGTTTTCCCGCTGTTGGCCCATTTCCTTCCATTCCAACAATTGCATCAACAAAATATAATTGGGGTTTAAAATATTCGTTCAAATCAATTAGCATATTTGCAAAATCTGTGTGGTCTGGATATCTATAATGAAACTCTGGCTTTTGTGTGCCAGGGATTACACCAAACATATTTTTTACAGCAGCGGACATTCCCATCATTCCATGTGTTTTTAATTTGCAAAAATTAATTATCACATCTGCTTCGTCAAGATAAGAAGTATATGGGAATTTTTTCGCAATTTTAGCATTTTCAAAATTTGCTTCTGAAGTTTCAAAATTAAAATTTAATTTTCCTCCAAATTTTTCTATTTCGTTAACTTTTGTTGCAGAATAGACTGTTTTTAAATATGCAGATGTGTAGATTCCACCCGGACTATCTCCAACAACAACTTCAGCACCAAGCTTAGTTAGTCGGCTAACTAAGTCGCATAGCAATGATGGATGCGTTGTTGCAGCTTGCTCCGGTTTCATAAAAGTAACAAGGTTTGCTTTAATAGCCACTTTCATATTTGGCTTTATAAAATTCAAACCTCCAATTAATTCAATTAATTCATCCATCGCTTTAGTAACATTTTCTTGTTCATAATTATTGCATTTTACAACATTTACATCGTACAAAATTTACCAACTCCTTTAATTTATTTTTTCTTAACCGAAAATCCGAAACGACCAATATTTTTACCTTGTTCATAATATTGACCATGCGAATATGAAATTAAATTAGCCTTTTCTAGACAAAACTTTCCCTTTTCATCTAAATATTTTTCATCAACATCAACTGCTAAAACTTTAGCAATAAACATATGGTGTGAACCAAGTTCTTTTATTTCTTCTACCTTACATTCAATGTTCACTGGTGATTCTTTTATAAGAGGTGTGCTTATTTTGCTAGCCTTTTCCTTTGTTAATTTCAAAAATTCAAATTTATCAATATCTCTACCACTTTTAACACCAGCAAAATCTGTTTTCTTTGCTAATTCTTTTGTGGTTAAATTTAAAACAAATTCACCAGTATTTTTGATTATGTCATAAGAATATCTTTCAGGTCTAACAGAAATATAAACCATTGCTGGGTCTGTACAAATTGTTCCTGTCCACGCAACAGTTATTATATTAGCATTATCCATATCTCCGCAACTTACCATAACAGCAGGCAACGGATAAAGCATTGTACCAGGTTTCCAAACTTGTTTGCTCATTTTTCATTCCACCCTTTCTATAAACTATTTTAATTATACCTATATTTTTAGATTTTATCAACTTTTGACTCTGCTTTCTTTGTTCAAAAAATCTAGAGCAAAACTTTGCCCTAGATTTTTTGATTTTTAGTATACGTTTAATATTCTACATTTTCCTTTTCGCCACTTGGAATTATCGCTTGTACCGTTTCACCAGCTTTTTTTCAATATCGACCATCCAATTGAAATCAAAAATTTTTATTATAGTTTCCTGATATTATACCACTCGGCAAAATCATATTTAGCAGTTCCCCAAAACTTTGCTTCATAATCTCTATCTCTTTCTCTAAGTTCGCTTAATGTTTCTTTTTCGCCATCTGGAATATAAAATTTATCATGCCATCTTCCAAGTTTCCCTTTTGCGATAATTGAAATTCTTCCTGTACTACCACCAGCAAATACTATTGGTTCATGTCCTGGTTCACAATACGCAAAACAATCTTCTAGTCTAGCATTCCTATTAGTTTCATTTTTCATTAATTCTAAAAACTTTTCAACACCAATTTGTTTATCAAAATAAGCATTATACGGTCCGGGTAATCCACCTAGTGCGTCTATGTATAATCCAGAATCAGACTTTATACATGGTCTGCCTAATTTTTCACAAGCATACTTAACACTAAAAGCTACAACTTCCTTACAACTTTTAGCTTGTATCTCTAATATTTCAAAATCAGGATTTTTGATTTCTATATCAAATCCATATTTATTTTTAAAAATATATTGTGCCTCTTCAAACTTTCCTTTGTTTCCTGTCAAATATACTGGTTTTTCCATATTTTTATCCCCCAAAT
>CAZTCE010000060.1:0-6631 GCA_964612205.1 uncultured Eubacteriales bacterium
TTTATATATTTACAATATTCCTTTTAATGTTTCTTCAGCAGTTAAATTTGTCCATTCAACGCTCTTGTTCCAAAGTTCTAATCTATTATCTACATTATAAGCTAATTCCGAAGAATCAATATAATTTGTGCTTCTATCAAAATACTTTCCAGAAACATTGCTAAATTCTTCATTTGTAATAAGTTCAGCCAATGCAGATGAAGACTTGCTTAAATCTCCAACCCTTTCTGGCATTGTTAATTTTACAATTGCTGTTCTGGCAGGGCTATTGTGTCCACCACTAAAATTAGTATTCATCATGCCTGGATTAAAAGCATTTACTATAATTTTAGAATTAATGGCTTTTAATCTTTTTTCTAATTCATAAGTAAAATAAATATTTCCAAGCTTTGAATATGAATACTTTCTTCTATCTTCTTCTTTTGGATGTGCAAGAATTTCTGGTTCTTTCCACTCTAATCCTCCTGGTGGATTATGCATATCGCTTGTAACATTTACGATTTTGCCATTTTCGCTCATTAATGGCAATAACAAATTAGTTAATAAAAAATGACCTAAATAATTTGTGGCAAATACAAGTTCAAAACCTTCTTCAGTTACTCCTTTATGCATTGGAGATATCCCCGCATTGCAAATTAGACTATCAATTTCTAAATTCAACTTTTTAAATTCTTCCGCAAAATTTCTTACAGATTTTAAAGAAGATGTATCAATAATCATCGTAATTATATTTTCATTTTTAGTTTCATTCACAATATCTTCTTTTGCCTTTTCAGCCTTTTCCTTATCTCTGCATGCAAGTATTAACCTATAATTCAAATTTTTAGCTATTTCCTTTGCAGTTTCAAATCCAAGTCCTGAATTTGCACCCGTAATTATTACTGTTTTTAAATCATCCATATAAACACCTCTTTCTTTATATTTAATATTTTAACATTCTTCTTTTTTATTTCTAGATTTTAACTCTTTCATTTTTTCTTTTCTATCAAGGACCTTCTTAACTTCAGCTTCAATATCTACTGGCGGATAATGAAGTCCACTGCGAAGAGCCTGCACCATTTGATCAGTTCTATTTCTAATTTTATATTCTTTACCATCTTTTATGAACACATTACCAGTTTGTCCAAATATTAAATGAACATTATATTTTTCACATTGGTCATGTAATTTCTTCACCCATTCATAGTGAAGTGGTCTTGAACCCAAATAATTTTCGCCACCAGCAAGAACTGTTTCAATTTCGCCTGTTGCTAAATACTTGTCCAAATCAACCTCACCTATAAATGGTTTTACACTAACCCATTTATGCTTTGAAGGAACTTCTAATAAACAAGGAATTCTTTCATCTACTCTTTTTTGATTTTCAGCTGATACCGCAAACTGCACATTATCCCAGCCATTCCCCCAATCTGATGGCAAATTATCTTTTATTCTATGAGCTCTTTTTGTTAAAAGTGAAAATGTTACATCTGGTCTTTTTCTAATATAATCCCATGCTTTATCTCTCCATTCATCTGCTTCTTCCAAAAAGAAATCACTCGTCATACAAACTCTAACGAATGTACCACCTGGCAATTTGTAATTTCCTTGCCTATCTTTTTTTATTGGATAATCAAAATTAGATTTGTTTAAAACAACTTCATTCGTGTCCCTTCCATATCTCTTATCTAGAAAATATGCATAGCAATTTTGACATCCTTCACTACATTTGTGGCAGCCATGCCACGGATTCCAAGTTAAATCATTAATATCCATATTAAAAACCTCTCTTCATTTTAAAAAATATTTTTGTGATTATGCAAAATCAAGTAACACACATCAAATTTATTTTTTAGCATATTCAACTAACTCTTTTATAGATTCTTTATCCGTGAAATCCCCGTCTGCGTCACAAAGCTCAATTAAAAGTTTTTCCATTTCAGTAGGATTTTCTTTTCCTTTCATAAGTTTTTTTAGAGTTTTAATTGCCGTTCTATGTACTAAAGTTAGCTCATCAAGAATCATCTTTCCCATAAAATTATAAACCTTTATCTGCTCTAACATTTCAGGCTTGAAATTTTTTTCAATTACAAGTTTATCGTAATAATCGCGACAGTCAAGCGGAGTAATTCCTGTTGTATAAACAATTAATTTTTTACCTTTTAATTTATCCATATTTTTTGTAAGTAAAATTACGCCATTAATTATCTCAGCATATAACCCACCACCATATATTATGGTGTCATATTGCAAAAGCTCGTCAACAACCATATTTTTAGCATCTTTCGATTCACAATTTAATTCTTCCGCAATCCATTCTGCATACTTCTTGGTTGCACCATACTTAGATCTATAAAGCACAATACTATTCATAAAAACCCCTCCAACAAATTATATTCATAAATAGTTTATACAAAATAAGAGAAGTATATCACATAGATATCTTCCCTTGATTTTAACATTCATTTTTAGAATGCTGTGAAACACTTCAATTACATTCTAACAAACCATTCAATCCAATGTAACATTTTTTCAAAAAACTATTATTTACTTCAATCTATCTGTAAAAATTAAACTATTTCAATCAATTCATATTCAACATTTCCGACGCCAAGATTATATGCAGCATCTATCGTATGTGTACCATTACGAGATTCAATTCTTTCTATTAATTTTTCTTTTCCTGGGTCATCTGAGTTATAAACCAAATCAACACATGCTCTGTCCAACGCAACTGGGTCAAGTGATGCAAGGATTCCTATATCTTTCATACAAGGATCTTCTGCTTTCCAGCAACAATCACAATCTACAGAAATATTGCTCATAATATTTACAAAAGCCATATTTCCACCGAAAAAATCAACTATCGATTTATCAGCATCTGCCATTGCTTCAAGGAATGAATCATGATCTGCTGACCAAAAATTTTCAATTACTCCTGCACCATGTATATACGCTTTACCATGTGAAGAAGCAACACCTATCGACATGTTTTTCAAAGCTCCCCCAAATCCGCCCATTGGATGACCTTTAAAGTGTGATAACATAAGCATTGAATCATAATTTTTTAAATGTTCACCAACAAAATTTTTCTTGATAACTTTACCATCAGGAATTTCAAGTTCAAATTCTGCATCAGCATCCATAATATCAACATCAAAAAGTTTCGTCCACCCATGCTTCTCAATTAAATCTCTATGCTTTTCAGTTGTGTTTCTTTTGCCTTCATAAGCAGTATTACATTCTACAACCGTTCCATTTACATATTTAATCATATCTTCTAAAAACTCAGGTTTTAAAAAATTCTGATTTCCATTTTCGCCAGAATGAACTTTAACTGCAACATTTCCTTTTAGTTCTGTGCCCAATTGTTTATAAACATTAACTACATTTTCTTTTGTCAATACTCTTGAAAAATATACCTTTGACTTCTCCATAATTACCTCCTAAAAATATTTATTTACAATTTCAATTAAATACCACAAATTTCCAAATGTCAAGAAATTTTTGTGTTGCATTTTAATTTATATTTATATTGACATTGTACTAGTACAAATGATACAATTCTATTGAGGTGGATGAAAATGAAATCTATATACATAATTTTAACTCAATCTGGAACAGAAGTTTCAAAAATGCTAAAAATCATTACACGAGAAAAATACAATCACTCGTCTATTTGCATAGATAATTCCTTCAATGAATTTTATTCATTTGGAAGAAAAAAAATAAATAATCCGCTTATTGGTGGCTTTGTAATCGAAAATGCTTTTAAACATGTATTTGGAAAATATGAAAATATTCCTTGCATGATTTTAAAAAAAGATATTTCAGATATGCAATATGATAAATTAAAAACTATCGTAAACGATTTCATTGCAAATAAAGATAAATATTCATACGCATTTATTGGCTTAGCCCTTGCAGATACAAACTACTCAATTGTAAACAATTCAAAATTTTTCTGTTCACAATTTGTTGCTAAACTACTAAACGATATCGAAGTTGAAACTCCTAAAAAACCAGAACACATGCATCCGATGGACTTTACAAAAATCCAAGACGCACAACTAATATACGAAGGCGATTTAAAGAAATTTTGTTTAAACTTATAAGTCTATTTTAAGTAACAAAAAACCTCTGACGATTTTCACGTCAGAGGAATTTTTTATTCTTCTACAATTTTTTCTGGTACTGTTTCTGCAGTTGGTTCGCCTGTTTCAGCAAATACTGGTTGCATTTCTCTATATCTTGTCAAACCTGTTCCAGCAGGAATCAATTTACCAATAATAACGTTTTCTTTTAATCCCATAAGTGGATCAACTTTTCCTTTAATTGCAGCTTCTGTTAAAACTTTAGTTGTTTCTTGGAATGAAGCAGCTGATAGGAAAGAATCTGTTGCAAGTGATGCTTTTGTAATTCCAAGAAGAACTCTCTTACCAACAGCTGGTCTTAAACCTTGCTCAACAGCTTTAGCGTTTTCTTCTTCAAATTTAACATAATCAACCATAGTTCCTGGAAGAAGTTCTGTGTCGCCTGGTTCTTCAACTTTAACTTTCTTAAGCATTTGTCTAATGATTGCTTCGATGTGTCTATCATCAATGTCAACACCTTGGCTTCTATAAACTTTTTGAACTTCTTGAACGATGTATGATTGAACACCATCAGGTCCTTTAATTCTCATAATATCTTGTGGATAAATTGAACCTTCTGTGATTATATCACCAGCTTCAAGCACATCACCTTCGTGAACTGTAAGTCTTGAACCGAAAGGAATAAAATATGCTCTTGATTCCTCATCGTTAGTAACGATAACTTCTCTCTTCTTCTTAGTATCACTAATTGTAACTGTTCCAGCAATATCTGAAATAATAGCAAGTCCCTTTGGTTTTCTAGCTTCAAATAATTCTTCAACCCTAGGAAGACCTTGAGTAATATCTCCACCAGCAAGACCACCCATGTGGAATGTTCTCATTGTAAGCTGTGTACCAGGCTCACCAATTGATTGCGCAGCAATAATACCAACAGCTTCACCAATATTTACTACTTGTCTACCTGCTAAGTCATTACCATAACATCTAGCACAAACACCATTTTTAGCTCTACATGTTAAGATCGTTCTAATCTTAGCTTTTGTAACACCTGCTGCAACAACACTATCTGCTAATTTATCTGTAATCATTTCGTTACGATGTACTAATATTTCACCAGTTTCTGGATGTTTAATATCTTCAGCAGCAAATCTTCCTGATAATCTTTCAGATAAACCTTCGATTAATTCGTTACCATTTTTGATATCTGTAACATACATTCCATCTGTTGTTCCACAATCATCTTCTCTAACAATGATTTCTTGTGAAACGTCAACTAATCTTCTAGTTAAGTAACCAGAGTCAGCTGTACGAAGGGCTGTATCAACAAGACCTTTTCTTGCACCATGGGCAGAAACGAAATATTCAAGAACGTCCATACCTTCTCTAAAGCAAGAACGAATTGGAATTTCGATTGTTCTACCAGCTGTGTCGGCCATAAGACCACGCATAGCAGCAAGCTGTCTAATCTGTTTCATGTTACCACGGGCACCAGAAGTAGCCATCATATAAATTGGATTTTGTTCGTCAAAGTTTTTAATCATGGCATCTGTAATATCGTTTGTAGCTTTATCCCAAACCTTAATAACAGAGTTATATCTTTCTTCGTTAGAAATTAAACCTCTCTTATATTGTTTTGTGATTTCGTCTACCTTAGCTTCAGAAGCTGCTAGAATATCTTTTTTCTCATCTGGAACTATAACATCTGAAATAGAAACTGTTATAGCACCTTTTGTTGAATATTTGTAACCTAATGATTTGATATTATCTAGTACTTCAGCAGTCATTGAAATGCCGTGTACTTTTATACATTTAGAAATGATTTTTCCAACTGTTTTCTTTGTAACAGTGAAATCAACTTCTAAGTCGAATGCTTTTTCTGGATCTTCTCTATCAACAAATCCTAAATCTTGAGGTACAGCATGGTTGAATATAACCTTACCAATTGTTGTATAAAGAATTTTTCTACGCATTTCGCCGTTTATTTCTTTTTCATATCTAATACCAACTTTAGCATGAATTGAAATGTCGCCGTTTAAATAAGCCATCATAGCTTCATCTTCGCAGCTAAATATCATTCCTTCACCTTTAACTCCAGCTTCATCCATTGTCAAATAATATGAACCAAGAATCATATCTTGTGTTGGAACGGCAACTGGTTTACCATCTTGAGGCTTTAATAAGTTATTAGCCGAAAGCATTAAATATCTTGCTTCAGCTTGAGCCTCTGGAGTAAGTGGCAAGTGAACAGCCATCTGGTCACCATCGAAGTCAGCATTGAACGCTGTACAAACAAGTGGATGAAGTTTTATAGCTCTACCTTCAATTAGCACTGGTTCAAAAGCTTGAATACCAAGTCTGTGAAGTGTAGGAGCACGGTTTAACATAACTGGATGATCTTTAATAACATATTCTAAAACATCCCAAACTTCTGGTCTTAATCTTTCAACCATTCTCTTAGCGTTTTTAATGTTATGAGCAATTCCTCTTTCAACAAGTTCTTTCATTACAAAAGGTTTGAACAATTCGATTGCCATTTCTTTAGGAAGACCACATTGATA
>CAZTCE010000061.1:0-6626 GCA_964612205.1 uncultured Eubacteriales bacterium
TTAATTTTTGAGGTTGTTTTTTTCTTTTATTAGCAATATAATCTAATATATAATTTCATAAATGATAGAAAATAGAGGAGGAATAATGGAAGAAAAAGTTAATAAGAAAAATAATAAGCAATCTTTTATGATGGGGGTAATGACTCTTTTTATTGCCCAGCTAGTTGTAAAATTGATGGGGTTAATTTATAGATTAGTAATTACCAATATAGATGGTTTTGGTGACACTGGAAATGGACTTTATGGTTCTGGATATCAGATATATACATTGCTTTTAGCAATTGCATCAATTGGTGTGCCGGGTGCAATTTCAAAATTGGTTTCTGAAAGATTAGCAGTTGGCAAAAATCGAGAAGCACATGAAATTTTTAAAACTGCAATGATTTTATTTGCGATTATTGGTGCTTGTGCTAGTTTGTTTTTATTTTTAGGAGCAGGAACAATTGCAAATTGGATGGGAAATCCATCTGTAAAGGGCGTTATGATAGCTCTTTCACCGGCAATATTTTTTGTGGCGGTTTCGGCTGTTATACGAGGATATTTTAATGGAATGTATAACATGAAGGCAACTTCTAATTCGCAAATGTTTGAACAGCTATTTAAGAGTATCCTTACGATTGTTTTAGTTCAATTAGTAGCTCAAATATCATTATCAAATTCATCTTGGCTTGCGGATTTGCTACATATAACAGAAGAAAATCGAACTTTGGCAATGGCAATTGCAGGAAATGCTGCTTCGACTTTTGCGACGATGTTTAGTTGTGCGTATTTACTTATTTTTTATCAAAGACGTAAAAAAGAAATATGGAAAAATATTAGAGAATCAAAAGGTGAATATAAAAAAGAAAAACGTGTAAAAATAATGAAAAGAATATTGGCAATATCAATTCCGATATCGCTTGCTTCAATAATTTCTGCAATCAACAGAAATATTGATACATTTACAGTTATTAACGGATTGAAACAAGCACTTAGCACTTGGTCTACGAGTGTTGAAGCAATCACAGAAGAGGCAACAAGACTTTATGGAATCTTATCAGGAAAAGTTGATATGCTTGTTGGAACACCTGCTGCTTTAAATGTTGCTTTCTCAACTGCACTTGTTCCAGCTGTTTCTGCAGCTATGGCAAATGGCGATACAAAAACTGCAAAAAGAAGAATGAACTTTTCTCTAAGAACAACTTTACTTTTAGCATTGCCTTGTGCAATTGGAATGTGCGTGCTTGCGAACCCAATTTTAACACTTCTATTTCCAAATGCACCATCAGTAGAAGCACCACTTTTATTGCAAATTAGTGCGTTTACAATTATTTTTACATTAATGAATCAAACAATTGGTGGTGCTTTGCAAGGCTTAGGAAAAGTTATGACGCCGGCAATTAGTTTAGCTTGTGGTGCTGGATTAAAATTAATACTTAATTTGATTTTGATTTCTAATCCTAATATCGGAATATATGGCGCGGCAATTAGTTCTGTGGCAGCTTCTGCATTAGCAATGATAATTAATATAGTTGTTTTAAATAAGTCTATAAAATTAGATTTGCAAATGGGCCAAACTATTATAAAACCATTAATTGCAACTGGAATTATGGGTGCTATTGCATATTTTACACATTATTTTTTAAATCCACTTTACGGAAATTCTATTGCAACCGTTGGAGCAGTTATTTTAGCAGTTATAACATATTTTGTTTTACTTGTTGTTTTAAATATTTTTGAAAGAGAAGATTATCACATGTTACCTTATGGAGATAAAATTTATAAATTTTTATCAAAAATAAAATTGGTAAAACCTTAGGGAGAGTAAGAAAACAGTATACATAATTGCTAAAAATACTGAAAAATAAGGATTTTTATTAAAAAAATGCAAAAAAGTGTTGAAAATAAGCAGGAAAAAATAAAAATGTGACGAATTTTAATTTTAGAGGGTGTAGTAAAAAACTATATCATAAATATATTATTTTTTAGGAGGAATTTATAATGAACAAAACTGATTTAATCGCAAAAATAGCTGAAGATGCTGAATTAACAAAAAAATCTGCAGAGGCTGCTCTTAACGCTTTCATAGGCGCTATTGAAACTTCACTTAAAAAAGGAGAAAAAGTTCAATTAGTTGGATTTGGTTCTTTCGAAGTTAGAAAAAGAGCTGCTAGAAAAGGTAGAAATCCACAAACTAAAGAGGAAATCAGAATACCTTCATCAAAAGCTCCAGTTTTCAAAGCTGGTAAAGCTTTAAAAGATTTAGTTAATAAAAAATAGTTATTAATAAAACTTTAGTGGCAATGATTAATTTGCCACTTTTTTATTTATATGAGGTGAAATATATGCGTTTAGATAAATTTTTAAAAGTAAGTAGAGTTATAAAAAGAAGGACTGTTGCAAATGAAGCTTGCGATAGTGGGAGAGTTATAATAAATGGCAAAGTCGCTAAAGCAAGCACAGAAGTTAAAATTGGAGATATTGTCGAAATTAAATACGGCGAAAAAATTATAAAATTTGAAATAAAAAATATAGTTGCAACTGTAGGAAAAGATGGTGCATCTGAGATGATTGAAATGCTTTCATAAAAATTGGTAAAAAGTTTTCCAATGTAGTTATATTGCATTTGTTATGCCTAGTTTTTTTACGTTATTTTTTATTTTTAATTGTTGCAACCAAGTTGATAGAAAACACACTACTTAGCTGAATGCCACGGGGTTAACTTTGTGGCATTTTTTGAGGAAATAGCCGTTTTTGGCAACTTGACAAAAACAGCTATTAAGTATAAAATTACTCTCATAGGAGGATACTATGCGAAAAATTAAATTTAATGAAGTTTTTGTACCTAAATATAGAACTTATTTAATAATTATTTTTATGCTTTTGTTTACGGCTTGCGTTGCTACGCGAAGCTCGATTCTTGTGCTACTATCAGTTTTGGTATATGCTGGAATTTTATTTTTTACATATAGAAAAAACATGGCAATGCGTGAACGCGTAATCAAGCATATGAATAGTTTCATATTCAAATTAAAAACTGATGAATCGATTTTGAATTTTCCAATACCTGCTGTTATTTTAACTGAACAAGGAGATATACTTTGGAATAACGATTCATTAGAGCTTTTATTCAAAGGAATTAATAAGCAAAAATTCTTAGAGAATATTATTAAAGATTTGGATAATGAATATGATAATAGATTTGCTGAAATCGATAAAGAAATTAATATTCATGATAAGCATTTTAGAATTTTAGGCAATGTTGTAAACATGAAAAAGAGAGTTGGCAAAGAGTCTGCACTTATGCTTTATTTTATTGATAGAACTGAATATTATCGTTTGTTTAAAATGTATGAAGATGCAAAAGATTGTGTTGGAATAATTATGATTGATAATTATGATGAGCTTTTACAAGGAATGAACGATACTGATATGCCACAACTTGTTGCAAATGTTGAAAAAATTCTAAGAGAATGGTTTGCGTTTACTGGCGGAATTATCACTAAAATGGATAGAAACAGATTTTTAATTGTTTTCGATAAAAAGTTTATAAAAGCTTTTACTGATTCTAAATTTGAAATTTTAGATACTATAAAAGAAATAAACACAGGCAATAAAATTCCTGTTACTATAAGCATTGGAATTGTAACGGAAGATGCTTCAAAAGCAGAAAAATTCCAATCTGCAATCAAAGCAATAGAAGTTGCATTAAGCAGAGGCGGAGATCAAGTAGTTGTTAGAAAAGATGGCAAATATGAGTTCTTTGGTGGAAACACTAAAGAGGTTGAAAAACGTACTAAAGTTAAATCTAGAGTTATTTCTCAAGGCTTACAGGAATTGATAAAAAATTCTAGTAATGTAATCATAATGGGACATAAAAATCCTGATGCAGATTCACTGGGTTCTGCCATGGGAATGTATAGTTTAGCAAATGCCTATGGCAAAGAAGCACATATTGTTTTTAATAACACAGGAGTTGGAATTGCTGAACTATGCAAAAGAATCAAGTCAAATGCAGATTTTGCAGATGTTTTGATTCCAGAAGAGCAATTAATACCTACAATAAATCAAGATACATTATTAATTGTAGTTGATACGCATAAGAGAGATATTGTTGAGTCACCGGCTATTTTGTCAAAGGTTTCGAAAATTGCTGTTATTGATCATCATAGAAGAGGAACAGAGGCAATTGATAATGCTGTTTTGACTTTCCAAGAAGTTTATGCTTCATCTGCTAGTGAATTAGTGACGGAAATTTTGCAATATTCAGAAGATAAAATAGAACTTCCTGCTATTGTTGCAGAATGCTTATATGCTGGTATTTTAACTGACACAAAGAATTTTACGCAAAAGACTGGTGTAAGAACTTTTGAAGCAGCGGCTTATCTAAAAAAGATTGGAATTGATGTTGCTGCAATAAACAAAGCTTTTCAAACTGATGTAGACACATACATAGCTATTGCGGATGTTATCAGAAATTATGAAATAATCGAAGATAACATTGCTATTGCAACTTGTCCAGAAGGCATTGAAAATCAAGTTCAAATCACAGCTCAATCTGCAGATGAATTATTGAATTTGAGCGAAATAGATACTTCATTTGTTCTTTGCGAAGCTGATGGAAAAGTTTATATTAGCGGTCGTTCTAATGGAAAATTAAATGTGCAAATCGTTCTAGAAAAATTAGGTGGGGGCGGTCATATGATGATTGCTGGTGCACAAGTTCAAGGAATGCGTATTGAAGAAGTTAAGAAGATGCTAATTCAAGCGATAGAAGAAACTTTAAGAAATAAAGAATAAGGAGTGTGTAGTTAATATGAAAGTTATTTTAACTCAAGACATTAAATCTGTTGGAAAGAAAGGTCAAGTTATTAATGCGGCAGATGGGTATGCAAGAAATTATTTGCTACCTAAAAAGTTAGCTGTAATTGCTGATAATTCAAACCTTAATGCTTTAAAAACTAAACAAGATGCTAATAAATATAGAAGAGATATGTCAAAAGCAAATGCAGAAGAGCTATCTAAAAAAATGAAAGATTTTGAATTAGTTTTTAAAATTAAAGCTGGCGAAAATGGAAAAACATTTGGAAGTGTAACTTCTAAAGATATTGCCGATGAATTGAATAAAAAGTATTTTGTTGAAGTTGATAAAAAGAAAATTGGTCTATCTGATGCAATTAAAACGCTTGGCGTTTACACAATCGATATTAAACTTTTTGAAGGTGTAGTTGGGAAATTAAAGGTTAGTGTTGTACAAGAATAATCTTATAAAAACATCTTTAAAGGGGTTAAATTATGGAAGAAAATATTATAGCTAGAATTCCACCGAATGATGCACAAGCTGAGCAGGCTGTGCTTGGTGCGATGTTTGTTGATAAAGATGCAGTCTTGACTGTTATTGAAATTTTAAAGCCAGAAGATTTTTATAGAACTGAGCATTCGGAGATTTATTCTGCGATATTAGATTTATATAATCAAAGTAAAGCAATAGATTTGTTAACGGTAAAAGAACAATTAAGACTTAGAGGAAAATATGATGTTATAAATGGTTTCGAATATTTGGCATCGCTAACTAATCCGATGTTTTCAGTTAGCAATGTTGAATATTATGCAAAAATTGTCGAAGAAAAATCTGTGCTAAGGCAACTTATAAAAGCTTCTAACGATATAAGTCACAATAGTTACGAAGCAAGTGAAGAAGCAAGCACTATCTTGGAAGATGCTGAAAAATCTATTTTTAATATTGCTCAGAAGAAAACAGATAAAAGTTATGCTTTAGTAAAAGATATATTAATTGATACATTTGATAATTTAGAAAAACTTGCTTCTCAAACAGAGGAAACATTAGGTATACCAAGCGGATTCAAAGAGCTTGATTCAAAAACACTAGGTTTTGCGCCAGGTCAGCTAGTCGTTGTTGCTGCCAGACCTGCGATGGGTAAATCTGCATTTGCACTTAACATTTTAACAAATGCAGCTCTTAGAGCTAACAAAGCGGTTGTATATTTTAGTCTGGAGATGTCAAAAGAAGAGTTGTTAAACAGAATTTTAGCAAGCGAGGCAATGGTAGATAGTGTAAAAATTAGAAGTGGCAAGCTTGAAGATGAAGACTGGATTAGCCTTACAAATGTGTCTGGCACGTTATCTGAAAGCAAAATAATTTTAGATGATTCTGCCGGATATTCACCAATCGAGCTTAGAGCAAGATGTAGGAAATTAAAAATGGAATATGATATTGGATTAATTGTCATTGACTACTTACAGCTTATGGATGCTAACAAAACTAGTGCGAGTAGGCAACAAGACATTTCAGAAATAAGTAGATCTTTGAAAGTTTTAGCCAGAGAAATTGGTGTGCCAATAATTGCACTTTCTCAGCTTAGCCGTGCTCCCGAACAAAGACCAGACCATAGACCAATGCTTAGTGACCTTAGGGAGTCTGGTTCAATAGAGCAAGATGCCGATATGGTTATGTTTTTATATCGAGATGATTACTACAATCCAGATACTGAAAAGAAAAACATTGCAGAAGTTATCTTGGCAAAAAACAGAGCTGGTTCAACTGGCACAGTAGAGCTTATTTGGCTTGCAAATTATATGAAATTTGGAAATATAGATAAATTTCATTAAACAGGAGAAAATATGAT
>CAZTCE010000062.1:0-6512 GCA_964612205.1 uncultured Eubacteriales bacterium
TGTGTCCGTGGTTCGATTCCGCGAGTAGGCACCAAAAAAATAGTAGCCCGTAGGGCTGCTATTTTTTTGTGCCTACTCGCAAAAGCTGCGCAAAGCACAGCGAGGAATCGAAAAGGATATAGTTATATTGTGGGTATTTTAAGTTAAGAAATTGAAAAATTGAAAAATTGAAAAATTGTGTTTTCTAATTATAGCTTGCAAAAAAATGGAAAATATAGTATTATATAACTCGTTACAAATAAGCGAGGTGTAAAAATGTTTGATAAATTAGAAAGCGTTGAAAAACGTTATGAAGAATTAAATGAAAAAATAAGCGACCCAGAAGTTATTGCTAATCAAAATGAGTGGCAAAAACTTATGAAAGAGCATGCAGATATTCAAGATATTGTTGAAAAATATAGGGAATATAAAAAAGTGCAGGGTTCAATTGAAGATTTAAAAGAAATGCTAAATGACAAGGAAATGCATGATTTAGCACAAGCTGAGCTTGATGAAGCTAGAGAAAATTTACCTAAAATTGAAGAAGAATTAAAACTTTTATTAGTTCCAAAAGATCCAAATGATGATAAAAATGTTATCGTTGAAATCAGAGGTGGCGCAGGTGGAGAAGAGTCTTCTTTGTTTGCTGGAGATTTATTTAGAATGTATAGCATGTATGCTGAAAAGAAAAGATGGAAATTAGAAGTTTTAAATTTAAATGAAACAGAGCTTGGCGGAATAAAAGAGGTTACTTTTATGATTACTGGTAAAGGTGCTTATAGCAGATTGAAATTTGAAAGTGGTGTTCACAGAGTTCAAAGAGTTCCTGATACTGAGTCAAGTGGAAGAATACATACCTCAACTGCTACGGTTGCAGTGCTTCCAGAGGTGGATGCGGTTGAGGTTGAAATTAATCCAACAGATTTAAAAGTTGACACATTCAGATCTAGTGGTGCTGGCGGTCAGCACATTAATAAAACTGAATCTGCAATTAGAATTACGCATATTCCAACAGGTGTTGTTGTTGAATGTCAAACAGAACGTTCACAAATACAAAATAGAGAAACGGCAATGTCGATGCTTAGATCTAAACTTTATGAAGCTGAACTTCAAAAGCAAACGAGTGAGCAAGCAAGTGCAAGAAAAAGCCAAGTTGGAAGCGGCGATAGGAGTGAAAAAATCAGAACTTATAATTTTCCACAAGGAAGAATAACAGACCATAGAATAGGTCTTAGCATTTATCAAATTGATAATTTTCTTAATGGTGATTTAGACGAAATGATTGATGCATTAAACGCAGCAGATAGAGCGGCTAAACTTTCAGAAGAATAGTAAGTAATGTGAATTGGCAACAAACTTTACACGCTTTCAAATGAAATTATAAAATCTAGTGATATAAAAACTGTTGAAGATATTTACACATTGGATTTTTAAAAATGTAACACTTCAATCTCCTAGCAATTAGCTATGCTTATTATTGCTAGGAGATTTTTTGTAACATTTTTGTAATATAAACTTAACTGAAAATTAATTGACAAAGGTGTTAGTAATTAGTAAACTAAAAATAGGGAGATTATTATAAAGAAAGGGCAGAGTGTGTATGAATAAGAAAAACAAAAATATCATAAGTCAGCAAACCCTTGAGACTGTAGAGAGAGAGAGAGAGAGAGAGGGTATATTAGCGGATTAAAAACTGAAAAAAGAAATGTGAGTAAGGCACGGCGAATTTTCATACGGGCTATTTTGTGTTGGGCGGAAATAAATTAAACTTAGAAAAAGATAATGACAAGCATTTCTCAAAAGTTGGAATTTCGCTAATTACATTGGTAATCACAATCATAATCATTATAATTTTGGCGGCGATTGTGTTGTTTTCTTCACTAACTACAGTGGATAACGCAAACTATGCGACTTTTGTAAGTGAATATGACGAGATAAATTCTGCAACACAGGCAACGCTAAAAAATAATGTTTTGAATGGGAATAGTGAGGCGGAGCGAAATGCTGGTTTCACAAAGGCTAAAGTTGAAAATGCTCCGGGGAGTTTTGTTAGTGTCAGCGAAGATTCAATTTCTGGCTATGTGATAGACTTAGACACAATAAAGGTTTCTGGCACAAAAACTGGTAAGGGCGAAATTATAAATGAAACTGTAGCTTTTGGCAAAGATGATGTCTATGTTTATGACAACGAGGGCAAAGTCTACTATGCCAAAGGTTACACTGATAGCGAGGGCAACTTGAAATACAGACTAGAAGAATATGATAACATTTCAACACAACCAACAATTGCTTCGATAGATGTTGTTTTAAATGAAACTAAAACAGCTGCGACTGTCAAAGTGACGGTGGCTGCTGCAAATGGCGGAGCATTAACAGTAACTGGTGGTGGAAAAACAGCCACAAAAATAGACGAAAATTTATATCAACTTGAAATAACAAGAAACGGTACAATAGTTATAATAGTTCGTGAAACTGGTGGCGGAAGTGCAATGCGAACTATTACAATTTCTGGCATTGAAAAAGCAAAATACACAGTTACTTACGATGCAAATGGTGGATCTGGAGCACCAGAAGCACAAAGTGCGGAAGAAGGCACAAACCTTACAATAAGCACTCAGCGACCAACGTGGGATTCTAATCATATATTTAAAGGTTGGTCGGAATCAAGCACAGCAACATCGGCAAGCTATCAACCAGGCGCAACTTATACAAAAGGCGTTAGCACAACACTTTTTGCAGTATGGGAAGGAATTAAATATACAATAACTTTTGATGATAACGGTGGTTCTGGCGGACCAGGTTCGCAACAAAAAGAACATGATGTAGTGCTAACAATAAGCGATAAAACTCCAACAAGAGAAGGACATACATTTAAAGGTTGGGCAACATCTAGTTCAGCAACGTCGGCAAGTATTCAACCAAATTCGTCATATTCAACCAATAGTGCATCAACATTTTACGCTGTTTGGGAGGCAAATACATATACCATTACATATAACGCAAATGGTGGAACAGGAGCACCTGGTAATCAAACTAAAAAATATGGAGAAAACTTAACATTAAGCAGTACAAAGCCTCAAAAAGAGGGTGCTACATTTAAAGGTTGGGCAATAACAAGCTCTGGGGCAGTAAAATATAACGCAGGCGACACTTACACCGATAATGCAGGTGCAACACTTTATGCAGTTTGGAGCGTGAAAACATATACTATTACGTTAAGCTCAAATGGTTCGACATCGACACTAACTAAAGAACACGGCAAAGCAGTAACATTAACTACACCAGAGGCAAAAGAAGGTTATGAGTTTGTAGGTTGGGATGAGTCAAGTTCGGCAACGAGCGCAACCTACACAACAAGTTACACTCAAGATAAAGACGTTACACTTTTCGCAATTTGGAAAGCGAAAACATATACAATAACTTTAAACGATAATTATTCAAGTGGAACAACTACAACAATGACTCAAACACACGGCACAGCAATTACTTTGCCAACACGTTCGAGAACAGGTTACACATTTTTAGGTTGGAACACATCAAAATCTGCAACAACGGCAACGAACGCAGCGAATAGCAGTTACACACCAAATCAAACAATAACATTATTCGGAATTTGGAAATTAAACGGTTATACAGTTGCTTATGATGCAAACGGCGGAACTGGTGCACCAGAAGCACAATTAAAAACAAACGGTGTAAGTCTTACATTGAGCAACGAAATTCCAACAAGACCTGGATACACATTCCAAGGTTGGGGAACTTCAAAAACAACAACAACAGTTTCATACAATCCAGGTAGCAGTTACACACAAAATAACGACATAACACTTTATGCTGTTTGGAAAGCAGACGTTTATACAATAAGCTATGAAGCAAATGGCGGAACAGCAAGTACAGTGCCAAGTTCGCAAACTAAAACGTATAATAAAGATATCACATTAAGCTCTTCAAAACCAAGTAGAAGAAGATATACATTTTTAGGTTGGGCAACATCGGCAGAGAGTAAAGCAATAGAATACCAACCAGGCGATACTTACAAAGGAAACACATCAGTAACACTTTATGCAGTTTGGGAAAGTAGTTTAATTCCATCAATTGCAAATGGACCAAGACTAAATACAGATGAAATGGTTGCAGTTTATTGGTCAGACGAAAACGCTACGAGTGGCGACTTAACTGATAAAACATTTATACTTGGAACAAAAGAAGATGGAGAAGTAATTTATAACACAACGCTTTACAATTATTCAATGGGCGATGGAGTTGAAGACACAAAGCAAACAAAATGGGCGAATGCAAAAACATCAGACGGAAGTTATTGGGTTTGGATTCCGAGATACGCATATAAATTAATTTATTACACAGATTCAAGCAGAACAATTGAAAGTTCAAGCAAAACTGCTTATGGAGATGTAGATATATTGTTTATGTATGGAACATCGAATACACAATATAGAAATGCAAGTGGTGAAGCAGTAGATTTGCCAGAAGGTTACACAGTTCACCCAGCGTTCCAGGCAATGAACGAAGACGAGATAACTTATGGTACAAATATGCTTGGAAAATGGAGTGAAGAGCTAGAAGGTATCTGGGTTGCAAAATATGAGGCAAGCCGTGAAATTTCAAGCGACGGCACAACGTGGACAGCAGCATCTGGAACAAACGTAAAGACAACAAATGCAGGAAACACAGATAGCACAAAATCAAGAGTTGTTTCAAAGCCATCAGTAACAAGTTGGAGAAGCATAGCAAATGATTATGTTTATCAAAACTGCTTAAAAATGAATGAAACGTTAAACACTCACCAAATGAAAAATAGTGAATGGGGAGCAGTAGCTTACTTAACATATAGCCCTTATGGAAGAAATGGCAATGAACTAGCTGTAAACCAATGTTCAAGCTTTTATACAGGTGCAGGTTTAGGTTCTGGAACATCAACAGTTTATAACAGTACTTACTCATATTCAGCGGACACTTTTGCTTCAACCTACGCTTGGAACACAGACCTTGGAAAATTAACAAGTACAACAGGAAACATTTATGGTATCTACGACATGTCAGGTGGAGCTTATGAATATACAGCAAGTTATGTAAATAACGGACACGATAATTTAATGACTTATGGAAATGATTCAGCAAATACAGGATATAACTTGGTAGATAATAGTAATATAAGTGTAGACATATTGAAGACAAAACAGATTTATGATTCAACAGTATCAGACGGAAGTGATTCACAGTCAAGTGATTACGCATTATGTAAAGATGCAGATGGAAACTTGCGAGTATATGGCGATGCAGTGTATGAAACGAGTACTAGTTCATATAGCTATTACAACTGGTGTTACGACGGCTCGTACTTCCCTTGCTCAAGCTATCCGTTCTTCAGTCGCGGGGGTGAGTCGTCCAGCGCGAGCGTTGCCGGCGTGTTCTGCTTCGGCAGCACCTACGGCTACTACCGCAACTCCTACGGGTTCCGTCCGGTGGTTTGCGTTTCCCCTGGCACTTAAGTTTTCCTAGTTCCTAAACCCCCTTTCGTTTAGACTGAAATGAGAGTCTACCCGAAAGGGGATTTTTTTGCATTTATTTTGTGTTTCTATATTGACATTGTACTAGTACAAGTGATACAATACTAAATGTAGGAGGGAAGAATATGATAAAAATTACAAATCTTAACAAGTCATACGGCGATAAAAAAGTGCTTGAAGATTTAAATTGTACCATCAAAACAGGCTCTATCTATGGCCTTATTGGTGCAAATGGTGCGGGTAAATCAACGCTTCTTAGAATTATTATGGGAATTTTTCAAAAGAATTCTGGGAGCATTGAAATCGATGGCAAAGAAATATCTGATAGTGAAGAGTTTAAACAAAAATTGGTTTATGTGCCGGACGATTTATTTTTCTTTAAAAATTATTCAATTGACGATATGATAATTTTTTATGGCAAGCTTTATAAAAATTTTGATAAGGATTTTGCTGGGAAAATGTTTGATAAATTGAAATTGAATAGAAAGCAAAAAATTCAAACTTTTTCAAAAGGAATGAAACGTCAAACTGCTCTTGTTTGTGCAATTGCAACGAATGCGGATTATATGTTTTTTGATGAAACATTCGATGGCATTGACCCGGTTATTAGAAATTTTATGAAGAAAATTATTGCGGAGCAGATGCAGAAAAAGGAAACAACAATAATTATGACGAGCCACAATTTAAGAGAGTTAGAAGACATTTGTGATAATCTTGGTTTGCTTCATAAGGGCGGAATTTTGTTTGAAAGCGATATTGATTCACTAAAAACTAATATGTTTAAAATTCAAATTTCTTTGAAAAAAGATTTTTCAAGCGAGGATTTTCAAAATCTTAATGTGCTTAGTTTTAAGAAAACTGGCAGTGTGGCAACTGTAATCTTAAAAGGTGAAAGAGAAGGCTACGAAAAGATTTTACGTGAAATGGATCCTGTGATTTTAGACTTTTTACCACTTACTTTGGAAGAAATATTTATTTATGAGATGGAGGTGCTAGGTTATGAGT
>CAZTCE010000063.1:0-6249 GCA_964612205.1 uncultured Eubacteriales bacterium
AGGCATGACCATGGCACAATCTATTCGAAAAATTAGTGTTTGTGGAATAGATTGGTCTACATATCTCACGTTTCCAAAAGGTGTTTCAACCGACTTCAAGCGAGCATCATCTTGCATACATTCCAGCATAGCTAAATTTAAATATGCTGGGTTAACCATGATTTCTTCCACCTTAGGCAGATTTACATTACGGCTAGCCCAATATCGTTTACGACCTTTAGTCACAGAACAAAGCTCTTTAGTGATATACTTACACAAATAACTAGATGCTCTGGACGTATCCTTAATCTTCGTAGCCGTCGTAAATCCCCAATTATATGTAGACCAATTATATATTTTATTAAGTTTACGATCTATCTTACCACTAAAAACAAATTCCGATTCGGACACATTTTTAAACAACCCATGAAAATGATATGCACCATCTACATGTTGTTCCGGAACCACTAAATATTTTAAATCCGGATTTTGCCGACGCAAATTACTAAGCCAATCAGAAAGTTTTTTACTAACTACAGCATAATCATACCTATCAATCTTAACACCATTAAATGTCAAAGTTACGAACCAATCCCATGAATCAGCTCGAGCAATGTCATAGATTTTACGAATAGTACGGCTATAAGATATTCTAGCACTATCTTTTTTTTCAAAATCTTGTACTTCTTTTCCACGAAAACACGTACCATCATCAAATTCAATACGCTGTCCACTATCTTTTTTTACTGGCAAAATCTCACCAGTATCACGATCTACACCACGACGGACAACATCACCTTTACTATGCTGCACTTTGCTAAATATCTGTATCTGTTCAGAATCATAAAACGTCTTAATTTTAACATTAAACATTTTTAAATTTCCCCATAATCTTTTTTAAAAAAAAGATAAAAAACACTTTAAAATACGGTTAAGTGTTACTATTGTCAAGTATAGGCAAGCCCTTTTCACGCCTGTCTAAATACTTAAACAATTTCTTGGCAGAATCCGGAATAGGGACTGGAACTGCATCCGAATGAACATCATGATAATCAGGCAATCCTAATTTTTCATGGCTATCAAACAAACCGACCCAATGCGGAATAAATGTGAATATACAAGTTTTAGCACCAAAGAGAGACCAAAAGATAGGTTCAAACTCCAAGTCATCAGCAATCCTACTTTCAGAGTCACCTTGTGGGTGCACAAGCGTAATACTACGCTTAATTTTACGAGCAATAGAAAGCCAGCCAAACTTACAAACACATAAATACATTCCATCTGTTAAATTACGCAATTTAACATCAATATCAAACGTCTGCGAAAATAGATAAACTATATGTCGTTCATGACGCTGAAACTTAAAGTAATCCCTAACTTCCGTTTTAAAATTTTTAAACTGCCGATTGTCCCAAATCATACCAACCTCGTCAATCAATATTACGGAGTTTTCCGGAAAAGTAACATAACCAATTTCCGACACATCAAATTTAATAACGCCGGGGATAGATTCCGTACTATACACCGGATAACCTTTTTTCAGATACTGGTATGCAGTTTTTGCTAGAAAAGTAGTTTTACCACTACCTTTTTTGCCAAACACCATATAAAGTTTAAATGGGTTACGATATTTCCGACATAAGTAAATAAAAGGGATCATAGCAACCAAGAAACAGATAAAAAACACAATTAAACCATTCAAAATTTACCACCCCACTTAGATATGTCCAATAAATCAGACACCAAATAAAAAACAAAAAATAAAGTAACCATTAACAGCATAGACATAAACAAAGGCTGATATATCACATCTGTATTAAAAAAAACCGTCATAAGAGACCACAGTTTTGATACTGCATCAATCATATAAACACCTCTTTCATAGACGGAAAAAAAAGGGTGGACAGCCCAGAGGGCAAGCCCACCCCCTTTTTTCCGGGGAAACACATTAACCAGCAGAATGCCAAATTCTAAACAGCATTCCCACAACAAGACCACATAATGAAACTAATAACATGATCAGGATAATCGGGTTACTTGTGATAAATGTAATCACACTGCCCATCGAAGTGATCAGCCATGTTAAAAGCTCCGTAGCCATTTTAAGTAAACCAGAAATAGTTCCAGCTTCCGCAGCCATAAGCATACTATTACCTACCTTCCTTTATTTTTTTTTATTGAAAAATCTTTTTAAAAAGATTACCAATACGCTTTATAATTACTGGACAGATAACACCAATACCAATAACTCCCCAAGTTCCCAAAGCATTCCAAATTTTTAAAAAAGAATCACCAAGGAACACACCAACTTGTCTAATCTCTGCCATACTATCGCCCCTTTTTAGATGTCATACGCTCCATAAATGTCTGGAAGAAATTAAACATATAACCAAGACAAAACAAAAGAAACAAAGAAAGCACAACGAATAAAAGATTATCATCAATATTAAAATTACTAAGGTCAAGACCAATAAGATCCAGCACAGTTTCCAGCATAAAAACACCTACCTTTTTATTAATTTTAAAAGAACAGCAACAGCAAACGCAACAACAAGGCCAACAGCTAAGTAGGTACTAAGTCCTATAGGTTTATCATAACCGCCTAAAATCGGATAACCGACTGAAGCATTGGAATAATAAATCACATCACCCGATCGAGATAAATTAACAACCACATCTTCCGCCGAATACTCTTTATAAGAAGTATAACTGTTATATGTACTAGAACTAACACGCTCAACACGAACCTGTCGAGCATCAAGACCAAAAGACACAACATCATCACGAACAGAATAATTTTTGCCATAATATAAAACACCATTATAGCTAGAATCCGAATCCGTACGATATGCCACATAAACATAACCAGACGGCAAAGAGCCAACAACCCTGTCAAAATAATCAAGAGTAGATGAAGTTAAGGCACCACCTGCAGGAGTTGTAGAACTTATAAGAGCTTGTGTGAGTTCGTCAGACAAAGCAACAGATACAACGCGATCACCACTATCACTAATTTCATCGAAATTTCCCGTTTCCGTGCTACCTTCCGAATCAACCGCTTCACCTTCCATTTCAGATTCAGATAAATTTCCCGAATCAACATTTGCAATAACATCTTCTGCATTTTCTCCAATCTCACTTTCCAAATTTTCAGAACCAAACAAGTTATCATCACTTACTTGACCGTCATAAATTATATTCCCATCATCGTCCAGGGAAAAAGAAATATTTACATCTTCCATAATAATAACCACCTTACATTTACAAAAGTTTTGAAACAAAATAAGTTATCAATATACCCATGATAGTTGTAGCGATCAGAAACCAACCCCAGGTCATAGAGCCATACAATGGAGCGGAAAATACTTTCTGAAACACATAAGAAAAAGCATAAATTAAATCATTTAAAGCATCAATCATATAAACACACCTTTATCTATTTATTAAAAACATAACAATAGAAAAACCAATCACAGCCAAAACAAACGGCAAAATGTATGGTGGCAACCAAGCAGTTACAGTAAAAGCATATGTAACACCCTTAAGAATAAATTTAATCGCATAAAGCAGAGAAACCACAATATTAACAACAAATGTAACAATGGTTTGTAAAAAACTTATAAGCGTATCAAAAAAAGAAAACATAACAATAAACCATCCTAATGCCTGTTATAATACCGATATATACCAACCAACAAAGAAACCAAAACGACAGAAAACAATATAGAAAGTACGATTCCATAGGGACCACTTTCACCGCCAACAGCAGTAAACATAGAAGCCATAACCGTCTGGACAAAACTCAACGAAGTAACCACAGAAGAATAAGCATTGATATTCGCAAATCCAAAGGAATCCAAACCACTAGTAGCAGTATTAAAAAGGTTATCACTTGCATCAGAGTAAGACCCCACGCTACTACTAAAATCATTATTCATACTATCACCACTGGAAGAATTATAGCCGTTAGTGATCGTATCAGTTTGGGCTTGCATATTATCCGTAATTTCTGCAGCGGAATTATTGATAGAACTATCAATATTATCCAGCTTTGTGCTAATCTCTGACATAGCAGACTCATAATCAGATTTAGTCTTATAACCCACATATTTGACAGAATATTTACAATTAATATTATAAGATCCGTAAAAATCATCAAACGGAACACCGTCAGACCAATATTCACCTGACGCAAACAAAAACAAAGGAGCCATATGTATAGCTTGTACAGAATTACCGGTCGGAACCCAAACCGTAAATGATGAAGCATCAACAAGACCACCAACATATTGACCGTTAAGCAAATCTGTCGCAGTGCCTACAATCCAATTATGTTTCCACGTATAATCAGACATATCCAATGTGGTTTTTGTAGTACGGGTAAAAGTCAAGGAATATCCGTAATAACTAGCACTGGAATTAAAAACAAGCTGACGTTTGCCGACATAAAAAAACAAATTATCATAAGAAGAATCAGACGTATAATCATCAAAATCATGACCGAAATCATAATGTTCAAAATCTTCTCCAAGATAAGTGTTACCACGAAAACAATGATTTTCTGATCTGTTATAAGTAACAGATGTGGTAGACGTAGCACCAGCGACCCCAATATCAGCGGATACCGGCAGACCATGAAAAAGCGTAGAAGCAAGCAAAATTACAGTTAAGACAGATTTACAGGTTTTTAATCTCACGCTTCTACGTTTTTTCATATTCTACTCCTTCCGGTAATCAAGGGGTATTGAAGCACTACGTGCAACAACACCCCTTTTCACTATTTTCAGATTTTTCAAATAGTCAAGAGCAAGTAAATGCACCAAAGGTGCACCCTTGACTATTTTTTAAGATTTAACGGCTCAATTCCGGTAATCTTGAAATTTCTATAATTTGTGTCATATTCTCCAAAAAGAACGACTTCGGAGAACTGACCGATTTCGGCAGCACGGTCATATACAAGATCTGTACAATTTACCTCTGCGACCGAGTCCCCATTAGACACTACACCAAGAGTATGAACAAACCCGGAAGCACCATTTCTGTTATACGCTCTTTTACTCATTGACACTAATACACAACTTTTACTTGTTTTTACACCTAATTTCATTTTCAATACCTCATTTAACTCTTTCTTTTATTTTTTAATCAATCTTTTTATGGGGAAGGGGCAAAGCCCCTTTACCTACACTCTTCTCTTCTCTTCTACTTTCTAAAATGCCAATAAATCAATACAATTAACACAACAAAAAAAATTCCAACACAGACATAGCAATAAAATTGCAACCAATCCAACATATGTAAAAGAGCATATAAATTTAACAATTCCACAGTAAGACCTTTAACGATAAGAACCAAACAATCGTTTGCGATACTCAATAAAAAACTTATACACAAAATGCATCACATCATCTTTATGTTCTTTCGGAATCTGCAACCCATCCAACATTTCACAGCGAAGCGAATCCTCCAACGAATTGATGCAATCTAAATTAGTGTGTAATGCAAACCGACTAAGCTCTTTTCCCAAGATCTGCGTATAATCTAAACCCTTATCATCCATTTTTTTCCCCTTCCCACCTAAGCAAGCACTAGAGTACTCACGCAGGAGCACTCACACGGCTTGTGGTTTATTTTTTTGTGTGCTATAATCCTTTTGCGATAAGATTAAGGTGATATATAAGTGATAGCACCATCGGCACATCTGCATGATAGCATAGTGCTAGCACCTATGTCAAGCATTTAAAAAGGGGAATTTAAATAATGGCAAGTAAACTACCACAATTTGTAATCAGGACAGAAAAAGAAAACATAGAAAAAATTAAATATATAGCTGAAAAAGAATCAAGAAGTACAACACAAGAAATTGTACATTTAATAAAAAAAAGAATAGAAGCATATGAGTCAATTCATGGAGAAATCAAACTGGAAGATAACAACTGAATCCGGACTTTAAAAAATCAAATGGGAAGTGTACGAACCAAGCCCCCACGCCCGCCCAGCGGCGATCAAACAGCACCGCACACGGTGTCTGCCTGATCGCCGCTGGGCGGGCGTGGGGGCTTGGTCTTTTTTGTTTTAAAAAATTCTTTGAGCGTCAAAATCAAAATGTCAAATTTAAATTTTAAAATTGGCAAGGGAAGAAATAAAAAAAATTCTTTGAGCGTCAAAATCAAAATGTCAAATTTAAATTTTAAAATTGGCAAGGGAAGAAATAAAAAAAATTCTTTGAGCGTCAAAATCAAAATGTCAAATTTAAATTTTAAAATTGGC
>CAZTCE010000064.1:0-6186 GCA_964612205.1 uncultured Eubacteriales bacterium
TCTAATTTGTTTTCAATGAAGTTAGATAAATAAAAATAATATGTATTTTTTTGTAAGAAACTTTTTTGTGATATTTATATTTTACGACAACATATTTAGAATAAGGCTTGTATAATGATGTGGATTTCATAAAAAAGTGTGAGGTGTAAGTTTTGATGTATCAAGAAGTAAGAAATAAATTGGACGAAGAAAAAAAGATAAATTTTAAAAAGTTTTTCGATAAGAAAAGTATAGTCATTTATTTGCTTTCGATTTTTATTGGAACTTGCAAATTAGCTTCGGGTGCAACTCCTTTTGGTCTTGCACTCCTAGGAGCAATTGCAGATTCGAAATTTCCTCTGATTATTCCTTGGATATTAATAGGTGCGTCAACAGGAATTTCGTTTGGCTGGACATGCTTTTTAAAATTTATAATTTCTTCGTTAATTTTTATAATTTGTAAGTCGTTTTTGAAAGAAAACACAAAAACAGGAAATAGTGCAAAAATTCTATTTGCAACAGCAATTTCTGAAATAATTATTTTATTGTCGTCACAAACTTTAATTTATGACGCGGTAATGGCAGCTTTTATGAGTACGACAACAGCAATATTTTATCTTGTTTTTTCGGAAGGTTTACCAGTTATATTAGAGTTTGAAAAGAAAAAAATTGATTCGCATGAAACTTTAATGGCAGCGGGAATTTTGTTTGCGGTTGTTATAAGTGCATTTGGCGATTTAAATATTTTAGGTTTAAGCCTTAGAGGAATAGTTAGTGTACTAATTGTTCTTTTGCTAGGTTGGAAACGAGGAGCAGTTGTTGGGGTTATATCTGGTGTTTCGATTTCGTTAGTTTTAGGAATAATGGGAATAGCAGATGCTAGTACTGTTGCAACTTATGCTGTTTGTGGTCTTTTATCTGGAGTGCTTTCAAGATTTGGAAAAATTGGAGCAATAATTGGCTTTATTTTGGGAAATGCAATTTGGGTCTTTTATTTAAATGCTTCAACAGAAGTGGTGATTCCTATTGGTGAGATAATTATTGCATCAATTGCACTTTTATTTATGCCAAAAAGAGTTTCAAACTTTATCGATGATATTTTTGATTATGATAACAGTTTAGAAGAAAAAAGATTAGCTGGTTTGCTTCCTGAAAGTACAATATTCAAGTTAAATGCAGTTTCAGAAGTCGCAGAAGATATGGCTGTAAATGTTGAAAAAGAAGATGTTGAACAGGAAAATAAAATCACACAAATTATAAAAGTTTTAGATGAGAAAACGTGTAGCAAATGTGAACATTATAATGAATGTTGGAAAGAAAATTATCATAAAGCTTATGAAATGATTTTCTCTACTGTTGAAGTACTTGAAACAAAAGGCATTATACATGAGAATGATATTCAAGAATTTGATTGCCAAAGCAAGCTTGAACTTGTTAAGGGAATAAATTATTCTTATGAATTATATAAGCTTAACCAAAGTTGGAATAGTAAAGTTAATGAAAATAAAAAGTTGGTAGCAAAGCAGTTAAGAGGAGTTTCAAAAGCGATAAATAATGTTGCTGAAGAAGTTGAAAAGACTTCGGAAAAGCTTTTGGGGGCGGGTTATCAATTTGATATTGGCGTAGCTTCTGCTAAGAAAAAAACGAGCAGTGTATCTGGAGATAATTTTAAAAGTGTAAAACTTGAGAATGGGAATATGCTAGTTGGACTTAGTGATGGCATGGGTACAGGTGAATCTGCATGCAGAAGCAGTCAAAAAGTTTTAGAATTATTTGAAAAATATATGAATACAGGGCTTGAAAAAGAAACTGCATTAGATTTAATAAATTCGTATATGATACTTGGTGAAAACAAAGAAAACTATTCTACATTAGATTTAGTGCTTTTTGATTCTAATAATGCCAATGCTGAATTTATAAAATTTGGAGCGTGTCCAACATACATAAGGCAAGATGGAACTACAACACTTATATCTTCAAAAACGCTTCCTGTCGGTGCAACAGTAAATATGGATGTTGAAATTTTTGAAAGAACTTTAAATCGTGGAGATTGTTTTGTTTTAGTTTCAGATGGCATTTTAGAAGCAAATGATAAAAAAGAAAATTGGATAAAAGAATTAATTGATTCGCTTAAGGAAATCAAGCCACAAAGGACAGCAGATATAATTTTACAGGAGGCAATTGATGTTAATTTTGGTGCAATTAATGATGATATGACAGTCATTGTTGTAAAAGTTTGTTGATGGATTAAGTGTTTATAAAAAGAATGGAGAAACATCATTTTGATATTTCTCCATTTTATGTTTTTAATTTATATTATCATCTTTTCTGGAAATGTATGTTGTTTTTAAATCTCTTTCAATTTGTTCTTTTTTCTCTTTGAAAACAAGTATGAATGCGTCAACCATATTGGCATCAAACTGAGTTCCTTTTCCTTTTTCAAGCTCATCTAAAGCTTTAATCAGAGTAAATCTAGGTCTATAACTTCTGTCTGAAGTCATTGCATCGAAAGCGTCTGCAACAGAAACGATTCTAGCTAGGTAAGGTATATCATCGCCTTTAAGTTTAGCAGGATAACCTCTGCCATCATATCTTTCGTGATGATGAAGGACAATTGGAATTAAGTCACTAAAAATTTTAGCTGGCATAATTATGTGTGCACCAATTGATGGATGATTTTGAATGTCGTGATATTCATCATCTGTTAGCGAGCCAGGTTTTTTTAAGATAGCATCGGGAATTCCGATTTTTCCAATATCATGGAAGAGCGCGCCTTCATATAGAGTGTTTAGTTCTTCTTCACTAAGTCCTAATTTTTCACCAATCAATTTTGAATAATAAGCGACTCTATCTGAATGGCCGGCAGTGTAGGCATCTTTGGCATCAACGGCAAGACGAATTGTTTCAATTGCACCGTGATAGGCTTCTTTTAAAGATGCATAAGCATCAGATAGTTTATTGTTTATGTCTTTTATAATTCTAACTTGTTCGACTGATTTTAAACCTGATTCAATTAATAATAAAATTTGATCGAATTTATCAGACTTTTCGCAATATCCTTGTATATCTAACCTTTTTATTGTTTCAAGTGGTGGAGCTAAATCCTTATGACCAGTAAGAAGCAAGATGTATAAATCTTTATTAAATTTTCTGATTTCTTCAACAACTTGATCTCCATGTATTGGCGACATCAAGAAATCTAAAACTAATAAATCAAAATGCTCTTTTTTTAATAGTTCGATAGCTTCAAGTGGATCAGTTATACCAGTACAATGATATTTGTTTAAAAATATCGATAGTGATTCGATTATACCTTGTTCGTCATCGACGATTAGTATTTTATAATTTTCTTTTTCAACATTATCTCTTATCCTCATAACAGCCCTCCTATAAGAATTATATTTTATAATGAAAAATTTTTCAAGGGAATTTGATTAAATCTATTTAAATATGGAAATAATTGTTATGGATAATTCTTTGAAGTGGGGTGTTTATAGTGTATTTATATCAATATGGAGATAATAAACCTAAAAAAAGATGGCCGTTTATTTTGATTACTTTTTTGGTTGCTGTTTCAGGTTCGTATTTTGTTCAAACATATCTTGTAAATCGCTTTGGCGGACAACAAGATAACGAAGTGGCTGAAAGGCTAAGTAATAATTTTGTTGAAGAAAATAAAACTTTTGAAGTGAAGTATAACAGAGCTGATGTCATAGAAGAAGCAATGAAAAGTGTTGTTGGAATCAGTATGCTTCAAGCTAATGAAGAAAGTATATTTGATTTGTCTTTAGCTGAAAAATGGGGAATGGGAACTGGAATTATTGTTTCGCAGGACGGATATATTTTGACTAATCAACATTTGGCTAGAAAAGTTGGTGGAAAAGTAATTGTAAATTTAAGTGATGGTGAAAGTGTGCAAGGAAAAGTGGTATGGGTCGAAGAAGATATTGATTTAGCAATAGTTAAAATTAATAAAACTGATTTACAATCTGCAAAAATAAGTGACTCGGATAATATTAGAATTGGTGATGAAGTAATGGCTATTGGAAATCCGCTAGGCGTTGAATTTCAAAGAACAACGACAAGAGGAATTATTAGCGGAATTAATAGAACTCTTAACTTTGAAGAGAACGGTGAAACAATTTTTATGGAGGATTTAATTCAAACAGACGCTAGTATAAATTCGGGAAATAGCGGTGGTCCTTTAATTAACGAATGTGGAGAAGTAATTGGAATAAATACTGTAAAAATCACTTCAGCTGAGGGAATTGGGTTTGCTGTGCCAATAAATATAGTTGTTCCGGTGGTAAATAAATTTATAAAAGATGGAAAATTTAAAGAGGCAACTTTAGGTATTCTAGCTTATGATAAGGAAATTGTAAAGTATACAAAATCTAGCATAAGTGTTGAAGATGGGATTTATGTGGTTGGACTTACTAAAAAGGGACCGGCAGAAAAAGCAGGAATAAAAGAAAAAGATGTGCTTGTAAGTATTGATGGAGTTAAACTAGAAAAGGTGATGGATTTAAGAGAATATATTTACACCAAAGAGCCAGGTGAAGAGGTTAGTTTGATTATTAGTCGAAATAATAAGATTGAAGATGTAAAAGTTAGATTGGAGTGATTCCCTCGTATTCAAAAAATAAGGTAGCTTCAAAAGAAGCTACCTACTGTTCTAAGCCCGAAGGGAATCTACCCGCGTCCTAAAAACAGTCCACTGGACTGTTTTTGCCTTCGCAAAGCTCTGGCACGTCCTTTTCGATTCCCTCGTATTCAAAAAATAAGGTAGCTTCAAAAGAAGCTACCTTATTTTTTGGTGCACCCGAAGGGAATCGAACCCCCAACCTTTTGGTTCGTAGCCAAATACTCTATCCAATTGAGCTACGAGTGCAGGACACTTAATATTATAGTAACAATTTTAAGAAAAATCAAGTATTTACTTGAAAAAAACAAAATAAAGTTATATAATTTTATCGTTGACGCATCCGTAGCTCAGTAGGATAGAGCGCTCCCCTCCTAAGGGAGAGGCCGGGGGTTCGATTCCCTTCGGGTGCACCAAATACCAAAGAGGTTTAAGCAAAAATCGCTTTGGTATTTAATTATATTTTTATTTATTAGTTGGAGATATGTCTATGGTAGAGAAATATATGAAGTTAGCTTTACGAGAAGCGCAGAAGGCTTATCGAAAAGAAGAGGTCCCCATTGGTGCAGTTATAGTAAAAGACGATAAAGTTATTGCAAAAGCTCATAATTTACGAGAAACTTCAAAATTATCAACAGCACATGCTGAGATTTTAGCAATACAAAAAGCATGCAAGAAAATAGGCGCTTGGAGATTAAATGAATGTGATATGTATGTCACTTTAGAACCATGTCCAATGTGTGCTGGAGCAATATTAAATTCTAGAATAAGAAATTTATATGTAGGAGCAATGGATGCAAAAGGTGGTGCTGTAGGATCTAAATTAAATTTGCTAACTGATTATAAATTTAATCATACCGTAAGTGTACATACTGGAATTTTAAGCGTGGAATGTTCTGAAATATTAAGTGAATTTTTTAAAAAAATAAGAATTAAAAATAAAAATATTGACGAAACTCAAAATGGTTAGTATACTAACGATTAGGAAACTAACTATTTTGATGTAAGGAGATGTCGTTTTGGAAAAAGAATTAGTTGAATATTTACGAAAAATAACACAAGCTTCATATAACCAAGTTGAATTAAGGCTAGCTAAATATGGCTTGGTAAAGGGGCAAGCACATTTATTGATGGCAATAAAGGAGAATAATGGTTGTACGCAAAAAGAATTAGCGGAGCAGTTTGGAATAAAATATTCATCTATGTGTGAGAGAATTACCAAATTAGAAAATATGGGGTATATAATAAGAAATATAGATGAAAACAATTCTAAATTCAAAAGAATTTTTATTACAGCCGAAGGAAAAGTTGCTGGAACTCAATGCAAAAGAATCATAAATGAATTTAATGAAATTCTATACGATGGTTTTACAAATAAAGAAATAAAGCAATTAGAAAAGTATTTAAACAAAATGATTGAAAATGTAGAATAACAAAAAGAGGTTTCGCTAGAAACCTCTTTGCAATTATGTGCTTATTTTTTTGCTGCTTTTTTAACAGCAGGTTTAGTAGCAACCTTCTTAGCAGCAGGTTTAGCAGCAACCTTCTTAGCAGCAGGTTTAGCA
>CAZTCE010000065.1:0-6134 GCA_964612205.1 uncultured Eubacteriales bacterium
TAATATTAGTTTGACTTTAAATATTGAGTGTGATAAACTTTATTTAGATTATGGAAGATAACTGTAATTTAGTACTAAAGAAAGTAGGAGGAAAGTATTATGGAAAGAGGAAAAGTTAAGTGGTTTAATGCTGAGAAAGGATTCGGTTTTATTGAAAGAGAAAATGGAAACGACGTATTCGTTCATTTTTCAGCTATTACAATGGATGGTTACAAAACATTAGAAGAAGGAACAGAAGTTCAATTCGACATTGTTGAAGGAATGAAAGGCGCACAAGCTTCTAACGTTACACCTATTGCAACAGTGTAGATTTTTATATAAACCAGAGTTTAACGACCTCGCATAAGCGAGGTCTTATATTTTGTATTATAAAACAGAAAGGAAGAAAAATATGTCAGATAGATTAGTGAAATTTTTATCACATGTGGATATGGTAAAAATATCGTGTATAGAATCGACTAAGTTAGTTGAAGAAGCAAGAAAAATTCACGGGTTAAATCCAACTCCAACAGCTGCATTAGGTAGAACGTTGACAATGGGTGCAATGATTGGAAATATGCAAAAAGGAGAAAAAGACAAGATTACAATTCAAATATTAGGCGATGGTCCGTTAGGTTCGATTGTTGTTTCGGCTAATTCGAACGGAAATGTAAAAGGGTATGTTGCTAACCCTTTGGCAGAAGCAGACTTGAATGATAAAGGCAAATTGAATGTAAGTGCAATTGTTGGAAAAGGAACGCTTAATATTATAAAAGATATTGGCTTAAAAGAACCGTATGTTGGAAATGTGCCTTTGCAAACTGGGGAAATAGCTGAAGATTTTGCTTATTATTATGCTATTTCCGAGCAAATACCAACTGCGATTGCATTAGGAGTTTTGGTTAATCCTGACGGCTCGGTTAAAAGGGCTGGCGGATATTTCTTACAAGTTATGCCAGATACTCCTGATGAGATAATTAGACTTATTGAAAATAGAATTGCTGTTGCTGGTCCTATAACTCAAATGCTTGAAAAAGGCATGACACTTGAAGAAATTGCAAAGTATATTTCTGATGATTTAAATACTTATCCTGTTGAAGAATGTGTTCCTAAATTTGAATGTGATTGTTCAAGAGAGAGAATGGAAAAGGCTATCTTTAGTCTTGGCAAGAAGGAAATTTTAGAGTTATCTGAAGATGAGGTTACGGAGATTTGTTGTCATTTCTGTAATAAGAAATATCATTTTTCAAAAGAAGAAATTTTAAAATTAGTTGATTTAAAATAGATTGAATGTTGAAAAAAATATTGTTTTAGGTTAATATTATATTAAGGGGTTGAGATTATGAATTTGAAAAACAAAAAAATTTTGATTGTCTTAATGTTTTCAATAATGTTAATATTAGTTCTTATATCAATGATTGTAGATAATAATAAATCTAAAACAAATTTTTCAAATGTTACTAACGAGGAATCTAAAAATTATGTCTATGGCTTTGGTGAAACTTTAAATCTAGAAACCGAAGAAGGAATGGAGGAAAATGAAAGTATCGGGACTGATATTTCAGGCATTGGCATTATTCCAGATTATTACGATGATAACGATGTTATATTTGGTAATAATCAAATTACCTTTGAGTCATTTGAGGGAATCAAGATTGTTGCGTTTTCTTGGCCAGAAGAAGGAGTGAGTTCTTTAATTGAAGAACCTAGTTTTGGAATTTTGGATAGAGTGATTTCAAATAAAGAATATACAGAAATCACTGCAATTTACAAAGAAGTAACTATAAAGAATATTGATTCATACATAAATTTATTGTCTGGTATGGGATTTAGCAATGTTGAAAGAAAAGAAAAGAATAAGGGCAAAGATTATTATGATTATATTGCCACTAATGCAGATGGTTTAGCTTTAATAATTAATTATTCAGAAGGCATAATGAATTTGAAATTAAGATAGATATAAAAGTAAAAAGTCAGGGAACACCTGACTTTTTTATGGTCATTTCTTGTTCATCCAATTTTTGCCGTCTAATATTCTAGCTGCAAGCATTGAAGAACTTGTGTCGCCTACAACATTTAAAAGAGTTGCAGGTGGGTCAATAATTGTTGCTATTATTGTTAAAATTGGTAATGCGTATGCTGGATATCCCATCATTGTTATAATCATCATTTCGGAAATTGTGCCACCACCGATTGGAATTCCTGCAACGAATAATGTTGCAACTAGAGCTACAAGTAAAATTTGCGTAAATCCTGCAATGGTGTAAATTTCTCCGCCGAAGATACATACCAAAAACATAATTTTGAAAACAGAACCAATTATTGATCCGTCTTTGTGAAAGCTAGTTCCAAGTGGAATAAGCGTTTCGCATATATCGTCAGAAACACCAATATTTTTAGCTGCTTTTAAGTTTGCTGGAATTGATGCAGCACTTGAACAAGTTGCGAGCGATGTGATTGTTGCGGGAATTATAGAACTCCAAAAACGTTTCACACCTTTTTTTCCACCAGCTATAAATGCATAAAATGTGTAGATTATAAAGTAGAAAAGTAGTGCAACTATTGTGTATACAATGAAAGTTTTGGCATAGCCAATTGCTATTGAAGCTCCCATTGTTCCAACTAAAACTGCAAAGTAGCATCCAAGACCTATTGGAGCGTAGTACATTACTAAATTTAGGAATGACATTACAACATGCATAATTGATTCTAATAGTTCGAGCGTCTTAAGGCCTTTTTCACCAGACATTTTGATTGATACACCAAACATAATTGAGAATACAATTACTGCAATTAGATTATCTCTAGATAGAAGTTTTGAAAAGTCATTAACGGTAAGTGCAGATAAAAATCTAGAAATAAATGTTTCATCATCTGTTGCTTCGGTAATATCTGTTTCAGTTAAAGTTTCTTTTGAAAGAGATTCTTGAATTTTTGTGGTATCTTCAACGTCTACAAGTTTAATCGGATATGTAACCGCTAAGCCCACAAGAACAGCAACAAGTGATGTTATAACGAAAACTAGTACAATTGTACCAAGTATTTTGCCAAGTCTTTTTGGCTGAGAGATTTTTGCGATGGATGTTGATATGGTTAGAAAAACGAGCGGAACGATTATTATTAAAAGCAAGTTTAAGAATAAATCGCCAAATGGTGCCAAAACTTCGACTTTTTCTCCACATACTAATCCTACAATTGCCCCTATAATTATACTGGCAATTAAAATCAACGTTTGCTTATAATTTGCTAAAAACGTTTTCATAGTAAAACCTCCTTTATTTAGTTTTATGCAACCATTATATTATATAGTACATGAATTTTGCAATAGATTAATTATTGTGATTTTTTATTCGAGATTACTTTTAAATATGGTATTGAAAAATTTCAGATTTGTTATATAATTAGGGGAGTATGGTTTAGGAGGAATTTTATGATTGCTATTGGTGCCGATCATGGCGGTTTTGAATGTAAAGAAAAAATTAAAAATTATTTATCTAAAGTGTATGACATTAAAGATTTTGGGACTTTTTCTACTGATAGTGTTGACTACCCTGTTATTGCTCGCGAAGTTGCTACTTCCGTTGCAAAAGGTGAGTGTGACTGTGGAATTTTAATTTGTAGGACGGGTATTGGAATGAGCATTGTTGCGAACAAAGTAAAAGGTATTCGTTGTGCATTGTGCTATAATGAAAAAGTTGGAACGCTTTGCAAAGAACACAATAATGCAAATGTTATTTCACTTCCAGCAGATATGGTTTCAATTGAACAAATGATAACTATAATTGAAAATTGGCTTAACACAGAGTTCGCTGGTGGTAGGCATGAAAAAAGAGTAAATATGATTGAAGAGTAAGAAAAGGAGTTAATTTTATGGTAATAAATTGTGTAATTGCATTTGTATTGTCTGCCATTTCGGCTGCAATCTTTACGCCACTTACAATTGAGTTGGCACACAAATTAGGAGTTTTGGATATTCCAAATGATGCAAGAAAGATTCAAAAGAAACCTATGCCTAGACTTGGTGGTCTTTCTTTTATAATGTCATTCTTATTAGCATGTTTATTTGTGTTTTTGACTTATCAAGTTGAGGATTCAATAAACCTCATTGGATTTTTTATTGGTGCAGGAATTGTTGCGGCAACAGGCTTTTTAGACGATGCATATAATTTAAAACCATGGATGAAATTATTGGGGCAATCTATTGCGGCTGTTTGTGTTATATTAAGTGGTCTGCGTATTGGCTATATTGAATTGCCATTTTTAGAAATGTTTGGCTTAGATGAAGTAATATCAGTTGTTATAACTTTTTGTTGGATAATAGGAGTGACAAATGCGTTAAACTTAATAGATGGGCTTGACGGTTTGGCAACTGGTGTTTCTGCAATTTCTACTCTTTCAATGTTGGTTATTTTTATTTTAAATGGTGCTTCACCATCAGTTTTTATAGTCGTTTCAGCATTATTTGGAGGATTAATTGGATTTTTACCATATAATTTCAATCCGGCAAAAACATTTATGGGAGATGCAGGCTCGAATTTTTTAGGTTTTACATTAGCTACACTTTCAATGGTTGGACTAGCTAAAACCTATACGTTAACTGCCATAGTTATACCAGTTATTATTTTAGGTCTTCCAATTTTTGATACTTTATTTGCAATATGCAGAAGACTAATAAATCACAAACCAATCATGCAAGCTGATAGAGGCCATTTGCATCACAGATTAATAGATGCTGGGCTTACTCAAAAGCAAGTCGTAGTTATTTTGTATTCGGTAACTGCTGTGCTTGGAATTTTTGCAGTTGTAGTTTTAGAAAGTGACATTTGGAGAGCTATTGCTTTGTTACTAATTTTTGCAATTCTAACTGTTATTGGTTCTAAAGAAATCAAAAGTAAAAAGAAAGGTGGAACTATTGTGAATACTCGCCCAAAAAATGAAAATGCTAAAATCAAAGTAATGACTATTTTCGGAACTAGACCTGAAGCAATTAAAATGTGTCCGCTAGTTTTGAAACTTAAAGAAAATAAAGATATTGACACAATCGTTTGTGTAACAGCTCAACATAGAGAAATGTTAGATCAAGTGCTACATGCTTTTAATGTTGTGCCAGATTATGATTTAGATATTATGAAAAATAGACAAACACTTACTCATATTACAGCTAGTGTTTTGGAAGGTTTATATGATGTAATTAATTCGGAAAAACCAGATATAATTTTAGTTCATGGTGATACAACTACAACATTTGTAGCTTCACTTGCAGCATTTTATTGCAAGGTTAAAGTTGGCCATGTGGAAGCTGGTCTTAGAACTTATGATAAATATTCGCCTTATCCAGAAGAGATGAACAGAAAATTAGTTACTCAAATTGCAGATTTATATTTTGCACCAACACAAAATAATAAAGATAATTTGCTTAAAGAGCTAATTAAAGAAGAAGACATTTATATTACTGGAAACACTGTTATAGATGCCTTAAAAACTACTGTTCAAAAAGATTACAAATTCGAGCACCCTGTGCTTTCTGAACTTGACTTCAATAAAAAAGTTATTTTTATGACTGCACATAGAAGAGAAAATTTGGGTGAGCCTTTAAAAAATATTTGCTTAGCTGTTAAAGAAATTGCAGCTAAAAACAAAGACGTTGAAGTTGTTTATCCGGTTCACTTAAATCCAGCGGTTAGAGAAGTTGCAAATGAAGTGTTAGGAGATGTTAAAAATGTTCATTTAATAGAACCTCTTGACGTTATAACCACACATAATTTAATAAATAGATCGTATATGGTTCTAACAGATTCAGGCGGAATTCAAGAAGAAGCACCTTCTCTTGGAAAACCTGTATTAGTTTTAAGAAAAGAAACTGAAAGACCAGAAGCTGTTTATGCTGGCACTGTTAAGATTGTTGGAACTGATAAGGATAAAATTATTGAAGAGGCAACAAAACTTCTGAAAAATAAAGATGAATACAATAAAATGAGCAAAGCTACAAACCCTTATGGTGATGGCAAAGCTTGCGATAGAATTGTTGACGCAATACTTTATTCTTTCAAATTAAAAGAAGATAGACCAAGTGATATGTAAAATTAAGCAAAGCAGAAGTTAAGAATTTCTGCTTTGCTTTCTATGACAAGAGATAAAATAGAAAGGAGTTAGCC
>CAZTCE010000066.1:0-6022 GCA_964612205.1 uncultured Eubacteriales bacterium
TTTATATAGTGAATAATATTTATATTGGAGGTGAACTAATGGTAAAAAATAATAACGCCAGTAAGCAAAGAGCATTGTGGCTTCTTATAATGTTTATCGTGCTTTTTATTTTCTTGTTTGGAAGAATGTTTTATTGGCAAGTTGTGAGAGGAACTGAACTTAAAAATAGTGCATATTCACAGCAAACTAAAAATAGAACCATTAGTCCTAGTAGAGGAAAAATATATGATAGAAACGGTGTAGTTCTTGCGGAAAGTGTTACAGTTGAAACGATTAGCATAACTCCAAAAAATGTAAAAGATAAAGAAAAAACAGCACAGGGGTTATCGGAAATTTTAGGATTAGATTATGAAACTATTTTAGCTAAGACTAAGAAAAATACAGCAGATGAAATTATTGCAAAGAAACTAGACCAAAGTGTGACAACTAAAGTAAGAGAGTGGATAAATAACGAAAACATAAAGGGTGTAAATATTTATGAAGATACAAAAAGAAATTATCCTCAAGGAGCTTTGCTATCTCATGTGTTAGGTTTTTGTGGAACTGATAATAATGGATTGGAAGGTTTGGAGTTAAAATATGAGAGCGTATTAAAAGGTGTTGCGGGTCAGCTTGTTATTGGCACTGATGCAACAGGAAGAGAACTTCCTTTGACAGATGAAAAGTATATTCCACCTGAAGATGGTTTAAGTTTAGTTTTGACGGTTGATTCGAATATTCAATATTATACGGAAACTTTTTTAGACCAAGCAGTTGCAGACAATGCACCTGTTGATTATGCTTCAGCTGTTGTAATGAATCCTAAAACTGGGGATATACTAGCTATGGCGGTTTCTCCTGATTATAATCCGAATACTCCTTTTGCTATTCCGGTTGGATATGAAGATACTTGGGAAACAATGACTTCTGCTGAAAAAACAAAGGCATTGAATACAATTTGGAAAAATCGTGTTGTTACAGATGTGTATGAACCTGGTTCTGTTTTCAAAACAATTACAGGTGCTATTGCAATTGAGGAAGGTTTAGTAAAAAATGTTGATAGCAAAGATTTTGTGTGTACAGGTAGATTAAAAATTGAGGGCTGGGATATAAAATGTTGGAGATATTATAATCCACACGGTACTCAAAGTTTGAGAGAAGGAATAATGAATTCTTGTAATCCAGTTGCTATGACTTTAGCTTTGAAGCTTGGAAAAGAAAAATATTATTCATATTTGAATGCTTTGAAAGTTAGCCAGAAAACAGGGGTTGATTTACCAGGAGAAGTTGCGGGAAGTATTCATTCAATTCAAAATGTTACTGATTCTACTATTGCTTCTGCATCATTTGGTCAAGGATTTACACTTACGCAGTTAAATATGATAAATATCATATCAACGTTAGGAAATAAAGGAATTTTAATGCAACCAAGAATTGTTAAAGAGATTAAAAATTCTGATGGTGAAGTGGTGCAGGCTAATGAACCTGTTCAAGTAAGACAGGTTTTTTCTGAATCAACTGCAACTGCAATGTTAGATGTAATGGAGAGCGTTGTTTCTAGTGGAACTGGTAGAAATGGTCAAGTAAAAGGTTATTATGTTGCAGGTAAAACGAGTACTGCTGAGCAAGGTAGAGGCGAAAATAAAACTTATGTAGCATCTTTCGTTGCTTTAGCTCCAGCAGAGGATCCAGAAGTTGTTGTAATAGTAAATCTTTCTAACCCAAGAGGTCCATCAGGTCACGGTGGTGGTGCGGTTGCAGCACCAGTTGCAGCAAATATTCTTGAAAAAACATTGGAATATTTAGATATACCAAAAGATTACAGTGATACAAAAGATACAACTAAAAAAGTGACAGTACCTGATGTTACAAACAGGACTGTTGGTGAAGCAACAAGAATGCTTACAGATGTAGGTTTGAAATTTGATGTTGATGCTAGTGACACGAATGCTATTGTTGTTAGCCAAGTGCCAGCTGCTGGAGAAACTTTGATAGAAAAATCTTTAGTAAAATTATATTTGGAAGGTAATGATACAAGATTTAATACTAAAGTACCTAATATTGTTGGAATGGATATTGTTACTGCAACAAAAACACTTGCAGAAAGCAACTTGAATATAAAGATTTCTGGAAATGGTGTGGTTTCATATCAATCACCTATTGCCGGAACTAGTGTTGAGCAAGGTTCAATTGTCAGAGCTGAATTTAGATTACAAGGAATAGACACGGAATAATTTTTAGTATATAATTATTCAAGTGGTATCTTTTAAGAGATACAAGTGCGAAAAGCTGTTAATACAGGACTTCGCAAAAAAATTTATATCGAGGGGCGAATGGGCTACCTCAAAGAAAGGAATTGATAATATGGAATTATCACAAGTTTTATCTAAAATTGAAGGTTTAGTTTTGAGAGGGGATTTAAAGGCGGAAGTTTCGTCTATTGAGTATGACTCTAGAAAAGTAAAACCTGGAAGTATGTTCGTTGCCATTAAAGGCTTCAAACAAGATGGCCATGAATTTATTGAGAGTGCAGTAGAAAACGGAGCAACTGTTGTTGCGGTTGAAGAGGGATATAATGTTGACGCTATCCCCGAGGCTGTCAATGTGATTATTGCTAAAAACACAAGAAAATTGTTGGCACTTTCTGCATGTAATTTTTATGGGCATCCATCACGCGAGTTTAAGTTGGTTGGTGTTACAGGCACAAAAGGTAAGACTACCACAACTTATATGATAAAATCTATTCTTGAAAAGTCTGGTAAAAAAGTTGGATTAATTGGAACAATTGCAAATTACATTGGCAATCAAGAAATTCCAACAGAAAGAACAACTCCGGAAAGTGTCGATTTGCAAAAGCTTTTTAGAGAAATGGCAGATGCAAAAGTCGATGTTGTTGTTATGGAAGTTTCATCTCACTCATTAGCATTAGATAGAGTTGCCGGAATAACTTTTGATTTTGCAATTTTCACAAATTTAACACAAGATCACTTGGACTTCCACAAAACTTTTGATAATTATTTAGTTGCCAAGGCTATATTATTTCAAAATGCAAAAGAAGGTTTTGTAAACGCTGATGATATGTATGCTTCAAGGCTTATCAAACTTTCCAATTGTCCTACAATTACAACTTATGGAATTGATAATAATCCGTTTGTAACGGCAAGAGATATAATAATTACAAATAGTTATGCTGAATTCAAATTACCATTTAATAAGGTGATTCAAAAAATCAGAGTTGATATTCCGGGAAGATTTACAGTTTACAACGCACTTGCAGCGATTTGCGTTTGTATAAAATTGGGTTGTAGTTTAGAAGCAATTATTTCGGCTTTAGAAAATATAAAAGTTCCTGGTCGTTCAGAAACTGTTTCAAATTTAAGAGGCTACACAATCATTGTAGATTATGCACATACACCAGATAGTTTGGAAAACATTATTAAAGCTTGTAAAACTTATACAAAAGGAAATTTGATTTGTGTTTTTGGATGTGGTGGCGACAGAGATAAAGCAAAACGTCCTATGATGGGAGAAATTGCAGGAAGACTTGCAAATTACACAGTTATAACAACTGATAATCCTAGAACAGAAGTGCCAGAAGAGATTATTAGTGAAATTGAAAATGGAATAAAAAAGACAAAAGGAAAATATAAAGTTATTGTTGATAGAGCAAAGGCAATTGAACATGCACTTAGAAAAGCACAAAAGAACGATTTGGTTTTAATTGCTGGAAAAGGTCACGAAACTTATCAAGAAGTAAATGGTGTTAAACATCATTTTGATGATAGAGAAGTTGCGACTGAGGCACTTAAAAAGTTGCCTGAAGTAAAAGATGAAGATTTATATTTATGGTAGAAAATATAGATAGAGGTGTAAAAAATGACAATTCAAATAAAAGCATTAATTGCTGGTTTTGTTGGTGCAATAATATGTGGATTTTTAATAATACCTTTACTGAAAAAATTAAAAATAGGGCAGGTTGTAAGAAGTGATGGACCTCAAACACATTTGAAAAAGAGTGGCACACCAACAATGGGTGGAATAATTATGCTTATTCCAATTTTGCTGATTTCGTTTATTGTTTCTTTTAAATATCCAAGTATTATGCCAGTTGCATTAGTTACTTTAGGATATGGATTAGTTGGTTTTATAGATGATTTTATTAAACTGGTTTTGAAAAATCCAAAAGGCTTGAAACCTTCGCTTAAGATGTTAGGCTTAATTATTGTTGCGGTTGCATTTATGATGTACTTAAATTCAACCGGATTTGGAACGGAAACGTATATACCAATTTTAAAAACTTATATTACTTTGCCGTCATGGCTTTATGTTATTTGTAGTGTGTTTATAATTTTAGCTTGCACAAATAGCTTAAATTTGACAGATGGCTTAGATGGTTTGGCGGCAAGTGTTACAACAATAATTATGATTTTTTTCACTTGCATTGCAATAATATTTGAAAACAAAGAAATAACAGCATTTGCAAGTGCTACGACTGGTGCAACGCTAGGATTTTTACTGTTTAATATGTATCCTGCAAAAGTTTTTATGGGTGATACTGGTTCACTTGCCTTAGGCGGTGCGTTTTGCAGTTGTGCAATTATGCTAAAAATGCCTTTGATATTAGTAATTGTTGCAGGAGTTTGCGTTATTGAAGCATTGTCTGTTATTTTACAAGTTGTATATTTCAAATTAACAAACGGAAAAAGACTTTTTAAAATGGCACCAATTCATCATCATTTAGAACTTTCTGGAATGAAGGAAACTAGCATTGTGCCGTTATTTACAATAATCACAATAGGTCTTGCATTTTTGGCGTATTGGATGGTTGTTTAAAATTTATTTAGGAGGCAGAGCATGGTAGCAGAAAAACAATCTATAAAAAAGCCTAAAAAGCGTCAATTAGATATTGCTCTTTTAATTGTAACGCTCATATTGTTGTCGCTTGGCGTTATAATGGTTTTGAGTGCAAGTGCTCCATCTGCCTTTACAACAGAAGGAGATAGCTACTATTATTTTAAAAGGCAAGCTGCATTTGCATTAGTTGGAGTATTTGTAATGATATTTGTTTCTAATGTAGATTATAAAATATATTCTAGTAAATTAGTCGCAAATATTTTTATAGTAATAGCGTTATTATTATTGATTGCGGTATTTATTCCTAGTGTCGGTGTCACCAGAAATGATGCCACTAGGTGGATTAAACTTGGAATTCAGTTTCAACCTTCTGAAATTATGAAAATTGCTTTGATAATTTTTATGTCTTCGCATATAGCTAGTGATCCTTCAAAGTTAAAAAAGTTTTGGACTGGATTAATGCCGTATTTGGCTTTGGTTGGTGTTATTGCAGTTTTGCTATTACTTGAGCCTCATATGAGTGCGACTGTTATTATGGTTGTCATTGCAGGAGCAATACTTTTAGTTGGTGGGGTTCGAATGTCGCATATTTTGCCGTTCGTTCCGCTTGCAGCAGTGGCAGGTTTTGTGCTTTCAAAAGTTTCTGAATATAGATGGAAGAGAATGATAATTTTTATGGATCCTTGGCAAGACCCATTAGGTGATGGTTGGCAGATAATTCAGTCGCTATATGCAATTGGTTCGGGTGGATTATTTGGTGTTGGACTTGGTCAAAGCACGCAAAAATATATGTACATACCAGAGCCACATAATGATTTCATATTTGCCATTTGGGCTGAAGAACTTGGACTTATTGGAGTAATTTTTATAATTGTATTATTTGCAATATTTGTTTGGCGTGGAATTATGATTTCAATGAAAGCACCAGATTTATTTGGTTCGCTTCTTGCAATTGGCATAACAGTTATGATTGGAATTCAAGCAGTATTTAGCATTGCAGTTGTTTCATCATCAATGCCAGTTACAGGAATCCCACTCCCTTTTTTCAGTTATGGAGGCACATCGCTTATAATACTTTTAACATGTGTTGGAATTTTATTAAACATTTCTAGAAAAGCAAGGATGTAAAAAAAATGCCACGGGGACGGACTTCGTGGCACGATTTTTTTTGAAAGCTAGTATTTTCAAG
>CAZTCE010000067.1:0-6015 GCA_964612205.1 uncultured Eubacteriales bacterium
TTCCTGCATTGTTACACCATAAAGTGTATTTGCAGCTTCCATTGTTCCTTTTCTATGAGTGATTATCAAAAACTGCGTTCTCTCTGAAAAATTCTTTAAGTAATCCGCATATCTGTAAACATTTACATCGTCAAGTGCAGCTTCAATTTCATCCAATATGCAAAACGGAGATGGATTCAATTTCAAAATTGCAAATAGTAACGCTATTGCAGTTAATGCTCTTTCACCGCCAGAAAGCAACATCATATTTTGTAGCTTCTTTCCAGGTGGTTGAACTTCAATTTCAATTCCACTTTCTAATATGTTAGTTTCATCAGATAATCTAAGTGACGCTCTTCCACCACCAAATAATTCAACAAATACTTCACTAAAATTCTTGTTAATAAGTTCAAATTGATTTGCAAATTGTATTTTCATAATTTCAACCATATCAGAAATTATTTTAGTTAAAGCTTTTTCAGAATTTTCCAAATCTTCTTTTTGAACAGACAAGAAATCATATCTATCTTTTAAAGCTTTGAACTCCTCAATTGCATTTACATTAATCGTTCCAAGTTTCTTAATATCTGCTTTAATTTTTTCAACTTCCTTAGCTGTTCCCGCTTCTACTTCTGCGTAATTAGTTGCATTATTCGGAGTAGTTTCATAATCTTCCCACATCTTATTTTGAATAGTTTCAATGTCTGTTTCAATTTTAGTTTTCTTAACATCCAATTTACTTACTTGCTCTTTTAATATATCGATTGTCTTAAATTGTGATTCTATTTTTTCATCAATAGCAATCGCTTCAGCATTTTTGCCTTCTCTAGTTTGCTTTAATTCTTCTATTTTCTTTTCTGCTTCGATAGCTAAATTATCCGAATTAGAAATCTCTAATTTAATAGTATCAATTTTTTCTTTTAATTCTTCATTCTCTGCTAACAATTTCTCTCTTCCGTTTACTCTGTTATCCACATTTTGCTTACAATTTTCTATCTCTTGATTCAACATTTCAACCATTTCATCAATAGACAATGAGCTTTCATCAAAAGAAGAAACCGATATTTTCAAATCTACAATATCCGAATTTAATTCATCAATTAAGCTTTGCTTTTCACTATTTTTCTCTCCAAAACTATCAACATCACTTTGCATTTCGTTATTTTCGTTATCTAAGTTTTTAATAAAATCATTAATAGCATCAATATCCAAATTGCCAACTTTAATTTGTTCTTGTAGTTTTTCTTTTTCACCTTTTAATAATTCAACTTTTTTACTTATCCTATCAATATTATTTTCAATTTCTGTCATTTTTTGATTTTCAGTTGCAAAAGAAATATTAATTGCTTGAATCTTTTCAGAAACATCATCAAATTCGCTAAGTGAATCTTCAACATTCTTTTTGTATTCTTCCAATTCGTTATTTAACTTTTCATGCTTATCTTTCAAATCTTTTACCAAAACTTTTAATTCTTCGATTTCTCTTGAACGTCCTAACAAACTTGTAGTTTTCTTAATCATGCTACCACCAGACATCTGACCTGATGGATTAACCACATCGCCATCTAATGTTACAATCTTAAATGAATATTTAAACTTTTTAGAAACATTAATTGCATCATCAATCTTTTCAACAATTAACGTTCTACCTAGTAAACTCAATATAACATTAGAATATTTTTTATCATAACTAATCAAATCCGAAGCCACACCAATAACACCAGACATGCCCTTGAAGTTTTCATTAAGCTTTGAACCTTTAGCAGAAGATATTGGTAAAAACGAAGCTCTACCTAAATTATTGGCTTTTAAAAATTCAATTGCCCTCTTAGCATCACTTTCATTTTCAGTTACTATATTTTGCACATATGCGCCTAAGCTCATTTCAATGGCAGTTTCATATTCAGAAGGTACACTAATTAAGCTAGCTAAAGCACCACAAATATTACTTCCAAAAGAAGTATCCTTTTGACATTTAGACAAAACTTCTTTTACAGCCCTATTATAGCCTTCAAATTCATTTTCAGTTTCAACTAAAAAACGATAACGTGATTCCTTGTTATGCAATTCATCAGCTGCTTTTCTAATATCTGATTCATAACTTTGTATTTTAGTGCTACATTCATTTTTTATTTGCAAAAGCTCTTCTAATTTTTTTAACAATTTATTTCTCTCAGAAGACACTTGATTTAAGCCTTGCATAGCATCTTCTTTTATCATTCTTTCTTTATCTAAACTATGAATATTATCGCCAATCTCTTCATCGATTTGAGAAATTCTTCTGCTATTAGCTTCTGTGTTACTAGTCAAATCCCTAAGCACTTCCATTTTTTCAAACTTCAAATCGATATTATCCATAATCTTTTGCTTTTTATCTTCTATCTGCTTTTGCTCAGAAGTTAAATCAGCCGTTAATTCAGAAAGCTTAGCTTCCTTTTCTTCCAATTCCTTAGAAAACTTTTCTTTATCCAAAGAAAGTCTTGTCTTCTTAGCAGTTCTATCTTCTTTATCTTGCTCTAATTCTTGTTTTCTTTGATTAAATTTTTCTATTTCTTCAGCATATGATTCAAATTTTTCTTCATTGTGCTGAATTCTTTCTTTAAAAATTCCAATATCTGCTTTTTGTTTTTCTATATTATTTTGAGTTTCAAACATTGCATTTTGCTCTTCATTTATTTTTGCAAAAAGCTCTTCCAACTCAATTCTAAGCTCTTCCTTTTTTTCTTGTATTGATGAAAGTTTATCATTTTCATCATCCAACTGTTCAGAAATATTTTCAATCTGCTCAACTATTTCTTCAAGCTTTACCTTGCCTTTTTGGATATTACTTATGAATAAACCTATTTCTAAATACTTCAATCTTTCACGAAGTTCCAAGAAAATTTTAGCCTTTTCAGCCTGCGTTTCTAAAGGATCTAATTGTGTCAATATTTCAGAAACAATATCGTTAATACGAAGTAAATTTTGTTTTGTATTTTCTAGCTTTTTTTCTGCTTCTTCTTTTCTAGTTCTGTATTTAACAATGCCAGCAGCTTCTTCAAAAATATGTCTTCTTTCTTCGGATTTTGTGCTTAATATTTCATCAATACGACCTTGCCCTATTATTGAATAACCATCTCTACCAATACCAGTATCCATAAATAATTCAACAATATCTTTTAATCTACAACTATTTTTATTTATAAAAAATTCGCTTTCACCATTCCTATAAACCCTACGAGTAATTGTAACTTCAGAATAATCTACAGGAAGCTTTCCATCCGTATTATCGAACGTAATATCAACTTCTGCAAAACTAACAGATTTTCTAGCTTGTGTGCCGGCAAATATGACATCCTCAAGCTTTGAACCCCTAAGCGCTTTAACGCTTTGTTCACCCAGCACCCACCTAATCGCATCAGATATATTACTTTTTCCACTTCCATTTGGACCTATTACTGCAGTTATACCCGGCTTAAATTCAAGAACGGTTTTATCGGCAAATGATTTAAAACCTTGTAATTCTAGCTTTTTTAAATGCATAATCTAAAACCCCTTTATCCGTAGTATCTAACTTCTTTATCATATACCAAGAAAGCACAATAATCAACATTTTTTTCGTAATACTTTTTTCTTTTTAAAAAATTTTTTTAAATAATGTATTCACAAATTAAAATATGTGTTATAATATTTTTATCAAGACAAAGGAGGAACTTTTTGTGGAACTTTTAATTTTTATTGTAGTTATATTTTCCTTAGCATATATAAAAGTAGTTCCAAACAATACCGTTGTTATCATCGACAGAAATTCCCATTATCTAAAAACCAAGAAACACGGACTATACTTTTTTAATCCAAAAACTGATAAGGTAACCACAGAAATTTCCAAACTTCCTTTAACAAGAAATTATTCAAACTTTTTCGAAACAGATGATGGAATGATTTTTCTCATTGATTTTTGTGCAACATATCATACTGAAAATATTGATGATACTTTAGTTTCACTTAAAAGTGCAAGGAGAAGCATATACGATATAATGAATAGTTCAGTTTATTGGGCAACCAATAATTTAAACGCAAGAGACATCAAATTCACAAGTAGCACCTTATTATACAAAGAAACTTATGAAAAACTTATTACTGAAGCTAGAACTTTAAACATAATTGTAGATGATTTCAAAATAACAAATATAGTTCAAATTAATAATAGAACTAATATGGAACCTTTCAAACCACATTTAAATAGCTATACAATGGGGCCAATACGTTATAATTAAGATTTCAATTTTCACCAAAGTATATTTGGTGAAACATCAAATGTAGCTTAAACGCTTCATTTTAAATCATTTTTTTTGAGTGGGTTTTCTTGTTAATATTAAACTAAAATACTCCATCTTTTTAGTTTAAAATTATTAGCAAGAAACCTGCTTCTATATTTTTGTAATAATTATTATCAAAACTTACAAACGTATTCTAACGTTCAAAGTTTTTTCAAAACTCAAATGCGTTATAATTAAAATTTTTGCTTTCAACATTTTAGAAATATACTATTTTACTGCTTTATAGTATATACAGAATCCTTTTTTAAATTATTTTTTAAGCGAGCTTAATTAAAAGCTCGCTTCTTTTATCTTGATTCTTCTTTTTCTATTTTTTCTCTTTGATATCGCATTTCCAAATTTTCATAACTAGTGTTTGTCAACATATTTTCAATAGTTCTACCTTCCGGCAAATGTTCAATATCAAAAACACAATCCGTATCTATCAAAACAAATTCGCCTTTTTTTAATACTTTTTTGTTTCTGCCTTTTAAACCAGTTGCATTTTCTTCTGGCGATAATTCTTTTGAAATAACATTTCCATTTTCATCATGCACTTTTGTATCGTAATATACTCTATTATCTTTTAATAATTTGCCAACATTTGAAAATTTTACATCAGTCCATAAAAGTCCATCATCCCTTAAATCTTTGTAAACTTGATATAATACATTATATATGTTTCCGATTTTACCTTTATACCAATCAGCATCAACAACATTTTGGACTTCTATAAATAAATCCTCCGTATTCGTTGGAATCTTTCTTCTAATTATAGGTTGCAATATTCTAGGGGAATTTTTCATTTTTTCTGTAAATCTTCCTTTTCCAACTTTTAATATATAATTTCCAATCTTCAAATTTCTACTCGTTGCACCTTTTCCCGCCCTGGTTATATCTTCAACTGAAACGTTTTCGTGCTTCATAATATCTTCGATAAACATTGCAATTAAATCTTGACAATTCTTATAACGACCAAATTCTCCAAACTCTTTTTGAACTAATAGACTAATTTCTTTATTCATAATTCTCACCTTCCAAAATTATTTTTGCTTTATTCTCAGTTAAAACATCATATTTTATCATTTTTTGAATAACTTGAAGTTGCCTTTCTTTTGCCAAATCTGGATTTACTGTTGGTGCATATACACTAGGTGCATTCGGAATTCCCGCCAACATGATCGCTTCATAATCATTCATTTCTATTGGCAATTTGTCAAAATAAACATTCGAAGCTTCTTTTACTGTGTAGCAACCTTCACCAAAATAACTTGTATTCAAATAAAATTCTAATATTTCATTTTTAGAATAATTTTTTTCAAATTCAAATGCCATAAAAATTTCAGCGATTTTTCTTGTAATCTTTTTTTCTTGAGTAAAGTAAGAATTTTTAGCAAGTTGCTGAGTTATTGTGCTACCACCTTCAACAAACTTCATTGCTTTAATATCATTGAAAATAGCCCTTCCAATCGAAACAATGTCGATTCCGTTATGTTCAAAAAATCTATGATCTTCAACTGCAACAACTGCATCTATATAAATTTGTGGCAATTCACTTATCGTTGTATAATTTTTTCTATTCATAATTTCTTGCACCCTTGATTCTAAAGATGTTTCCTCAAGTGCAACTTTGTACATCTTATAGCCTTCATTAATTTTTATTCCCACAAAAATTAACACACATAAAAGCAAAATCCTAAATATATTTTTAATAATTTTCATATCTGCTCCTTTTATC
>CAZTCE010000068.1:0-5933 GCA_964612205.1 uncultured Eubacteriales bacterium
AATTTTATCTTCTGTTTCATATAAATTATATAGTTTTAATAAAAAAACTGCAATAGTTTTTTCAAAATATTTTTAAATCCTATAAAATTCCTTGGCATTTTGGGTTGTGATTTCTGCAATCTTTTCAAAGCTTTCTCCTCTAATTTCTGCTATTTTTCTTGCTGTGTATAAAACGTTACTTGGCTCGTTTCTTTTTCCTCTATTTGGCTCTGGTGAAAGATATGGGCAATCGGTTTCAACTAATAATTTATCTTCGGGAATCATTTTAGCAACCTCTATTAAATTTCTAGCATTTTTAAAAGTAACTGTTCCTGCAAGCGAAATATATCCTCCTAATTTTAAAACTTCCTTTGCCACTTCAGCACTTGACGAAAAGCAATGCATTACAAATCCACGCTTAATATAATTTTCTTTCAAAATTTTTAACATATCCATATCTGCATCTCGGCTATGAATTACAACAGGCAACTCAAGCTCATTTGCTAATTTTATTTGTTCCACAAAATACTTTGCTTGGTTTTCTTTGTTTGTTGTATCATAATGATAATCCAAACCAATCTCACCAATTGCAACAACTTTAGGCTCTTTTGCAAGTTCCTTCAAAAAATCAATTTCAGTCGGCTGATTACATTCATCAGGGTGCAACCCAATTACCGCATACATCCAATCATATTCATTGGCAAGTTCTATTGCTTGCACAGAAGTTTCTTTGCTATACCCTATATTTACAACGTTTGTAATTTTATTTTCTATGCAACGATTTATAACCGTTTGCAAATCTTCATTAAACATTTCATCCATTAAATGTGCGTGCGAATCAATAAGCATTTTTCTTCATCTCCCATTTTTAATATATCAATTAAAAAGCATTACTACAACAAAAATAGTAATGCCTTTTATAAATCTTAATGAACATCTGAACCTGTTTCAACTTCGTCATCAACTGTTAAAACTCTAACAACATCTCCATCGCCAGCTGCAAGAACCATTCCTTGAGATTCAACACCTTTTAACTTTGCAGGTTTCAAATTTGCAACCACTACAATTTTTTTACCAATCAATTGCTCTGGATTATAATATTTTTTTATTCCAGCAACAATTTGTCTTTCTTCATTGCCTAAACTAACTTTCAATTTTAATAATTTGTCAGAATCTTTTATTTCTTCCGCCTCTAGCACTTTAGCAACTTTTAGTGAAATGTTGTCTAAGTAATCAATTGTTATTTCGCTTTTTGGTGTTTCTTTTTCTGCCGCCTTTTGTGTATCTTTTTCAGCTTTTTTCTTAGCTTTTTCTTCAGCCAATTTAAGTTTTTTCTCTTCTTCCAACTTTTTAATTATCTCTTTTTCATCAAACCTGTTGAATAACACCTCAACATTATCTAGCAAAATTCCAGAATTGATTTCTACAAAATTCCAAGTAGCCTTTTCGATGCCAAAAATCTTACGAATTTTTGCAGAAGAATCAGGCATAAATGGCTCCATTATGTTTGAAATGTTTGCAATTAAAGTTGCACATGTAAAAATCGTGTCGTTAAAGCTAGATATGTCTTCTTTAAATTGAACCCAAGGTTTTCTATCATCATAATATTTATTAGCATCTTCAATTAATCTAATTGCTTTTGTTGAAGCCTCTTTAAACTCAAGTTTTTCAATGGCTTCTCCGATTTCTATATACGCTTTTTCAATCAAGCTCTTGATTTCAGCATCAAGATTGCCGGCAGGGATTTCTGTTATTCCTTTGAATTTCAAAGTCCTATTTACGAAATTTCCATATTTATTAGTAATTTCATTATTATGCGTAGTCACATAATCTAATATGCTGAAATTCGTATCTTTCTTTTCAGGGCCATTATTTATTAAATGAAATCTTGTAGTATCACTATTATATTTTTCTGTCATTTCTAAAGCAGATATAGCATTTCCTTTGCTCTTTGAAGCCTTTTCATCATTAAAATTCAAATATTCAGAAGATACAATGACATCAGGCACTTTCAGACCATCTCTCATTGCAAGAATTAACCCTGGGAAAATTATGCTATGGAAAACAATATTATCTTTTCCGTGTACCATATATATTTTATCGCCATTTTTCCAGTAATCTTCCCAATTTAGTCCTCTTTCTTCACAAATTTTCATTGCAGCAGTAATATACCCAAGAACGGCTTCAATCCAAACATATAATTTTTTATCATCATATCCTTCGATTGGAATATCTATTCCCCAAGTCAAATCCCTTGTGATAGCTCTATCACGCAAACCTTCTTTAAGATATTTTTCAGTTTCATTTTGAGCATTTACTCTCCATTTATTTTTATTTTTTTCAACTAACTCAGCAATTTCATCTTGTAACTTTGAAAGTGCAATATATAAATTTTTGTTATCTTTTTGAACAACCTTATTTCCACATTCTCTACAAGTTGCATCAAGTAAATCTTTTTCTGTTGGAACATAACCGCAATCACAAGAATCGCATTTTGTTATATTTCCACATTCTGGGCAAACAATTTCCAATTCTCTATCAGCCATAAATTTGTTACATTTTTCACAAAAAGCTTGTGGCTCAATTTTTTCATAGATGTATCCATTTTCATAAATCTTTTTGATTATCTCTTTTACTTTTTCTGCGTGATAATCGGTCGCAGTTTTAGTATATAAGTCATACGAAAAATTTAATGCTCTAAAAGTTTCTACGAAATTTTGATGATACCTTTCGCAAATCTCACTAGGAGTTGAGCCTTCTTTCTTAGCTCTTTCTGTTATTGGTGTTCCGTGACAATCAGAACCTGAAACAAACAAAACATCATCACCTTTTGCTCTATGATATCTTGCTAAAACATCTCCGCCAATTAATCCAGCGACATGTCCTAAATGTAGATAATAATTTGCATATGGCCAAGCACCACCTATTAATACTTTCATTTTATCAATCCTTTCTAAAATCACATGTTATTCAACAATTACCATTGCAATTGCAAATTCTCTTTCATGTGACAAACTCAAATCTATTTTTTTCTCGCCAAATAACTCTTTTAAGCCTCCGTGCAAATTAATAAAAGGTCTTCCGTTATCGGCATTTTTTACTTCAATATCTTTAAACTCCCAATCAAAATTTTGTTTTGAAGAAAGAGCTTTTATAACAGCTTCTTTTGCTGCAAATCTAACAGCATAACACTCATACTTACACATTCGGCGAGATTCACAATAACTAATTTCTTCATCAGTGTATACTCTTTTTAAAAAATTATTGCCAAGTTTTTCAATCGTTTCCTTCACTCTGGCAACATTAATTATGTCAGTTCCACAATTCAAAGTCATCTTTCTCCTTTCCACCTCAAGTAACTTAACCATTTTACCACTTTTTTTATGATTTGCCAAGAGGCAATGGAGTGATTCAGCGTTTTTTCGATTGCAAGAACAATTATGTATTTTAGTGCTTCAGACATATTTCTTTATCAAATATATTTCTTTACCTTTTTTATTTGTGCCAACAAATTCGTCAACTAAAAACTTACCTTTACCACGAATTGTAATTTTATCTTTTACTTTAATCTTTTTGGTAACCTTTAATTCCACAAGTTCGTTTACAAAAACTCTTTCCGACAAAATATACTCTTCCGCTTTACTTCTTGAAGACTTTGAAATTTCAGCCACAAAATTATCTAATCTATTTGAAGCCACAACAATTTTTAAATCTTCAAATTCCTTAGGCTTAACCTTTATTTCATCAATGTTGATGATATCTATTTTAGCTTTTTTAAACTTCGTAAGATGACTTAAATTTTCTTTTACATACTCAGCATTTTCATTAAGTAATATAACGTATGCTTCGTCTTCAAAACAAATTATATCTCCGAACCTTTCACGTTCCAACCCGAAGCTTCATCAAAGAGCCTAAATATGAACTATGAGTATATTTACCAATCAATTCATTTGGTAGTCTTATTTTTATAGCCTTTAAAATCAAGTTTAGATTATCCATTGCAATAGCTTCATTAAACTTTTCAGGATACAAGATTAACACTTCTCTTTCAGCATCAGCATATCCTCCAGAAAAAATATATCTCTTCTCGTTTAACACATAATTTAACTCTTTTTCTATCATCATCTTTTCAGAAGCTGTATAAAAGCATGTGTTTTGTATTTTGTTTCTTTTTTTCGTCAAATTTATTTTGTCTTTCACATTTGCAATTATATAATTTTTTTCCATAAAAACCTCACATTATTGTTGGCATTTTTGTAACAATCTACCCTTGCCATCGAAAAATTCAAATTCTCCTTCAGCACCATTTATAATAGTCCATCTAGGCTCTGTATGACCAACATCGATATCATAAACAACTGGCACATTCAAATCATCAAATATGTAATGTAAAACATCTTCATAAGATAAATCATTTGCATTTGTATTTGCCATAGTTCTACCAATCAAAACTCCATTTGCATTATCAAACCATTTTGCTTCTTTCATTTGCCATAAACATCTATAAAAATCAGGAAGACTCATCTCACAATTTTCAATGCACCAAATGATTCCTTCACTATGCTCTGTACAAAATTTTTCTGTATAATCGTAATTAGTTCCAATAATTGTCCTTAAAACATCTACACATCCGCCTAACATCGTTCCTGAAAATTTATCAGATTGATTCTCATATAACTTTTTATAAACATTTGGAGTATCTAAAACTGGCAACTCAAACTCTTTTCCTTCTTGCCAGCGAATTGGAGATGCCTCATAAAATTCAGAACTCATTTGAACATTTTTATTTTCTTCTGATAATATTTTTATTGCATTCATTGCAGAAGGTGTTATTTCTTTCAATCCATAACTGCCGAAATTACTGCTATGCACCGTTGCAAAATTGTACTTAGTGGTCAAATAATAAAGTAGCAAAGACGTATCAGAAAAGCCTTGCACCCACTTTGGATTTTTATTTTTTAAATCATACTTTTCTAAATACGGCAACATCTCCATTAAAAATTCTCCGCCCGAAGCCGCTACGATATACTTCACATTTTCGTTTGAATATAGCTCAAAAAATTCTTTCGCTCGTTCTTCTCCACTCGAGCTTACAAATTTGTTTTCCTTCATTCTTACATTTTTCGTTTCTAAAACATTGTAACCTATTTCTTTTAAATTTTTGATTGCATTATCTATTTGGATGTTATCCTTTTCTTTGCTTATGCCACCCGAAGTTGCAGTAACACCAATCAAATCACCTTTTTTTATTTTACTCGGAAAAAACATTTCAATTCCTCCTTTTATGGTTAGTAAACAAAAAATCACAAAAACTATTTCGTAATTTTTTCCAATTTACTCCTTCACTTTAACTCCTAACAAATACAATAAATCCACCGCTTGAAATTGATTTATTATCGCACCCCTTATATCTTCAATTGCTACTGCCATTCCTTCAATTATGCTATCTGAAAAGTCTAATCCCTTTAAGCTTGTTTTAAAAAATTGCACCTGCGTCAAATCAGCTTTTTTGAAGAAAATATTCTTTAATTTATTTTCTTGGAAACTGCTACTTCTCAAACAAGAACTATCTAACAATATATTTTCAAGACTTGCTAGCGAAAAATTTGCATAACTCATATTAGTTTCTACAAAACCCACATTATATATCCTGCTTTCTGTAAAATCACACCCAGTTAATTTGCAATTATTAAACTCGCATCTTATAAAACTACTATTTTCAAAAGAAGTATTTGAAAAATTGCAATTGTTAAATTCAACGTCTATAAAAGTACTACTTTCAAAATTTCCATTCAGAATTTCCACGTTATTCATTATCGATTTTTCAATTCTAGCATCTACAAAATCCATATTGTCATTTTTATAATTTTCAATAAAGATATTGTTAGCTTCTTCATTTACAATCATTTCTTCGCTCAGACTTTCAACTTTTCTTAAATTATTAAATAATATTT
>CAZTCE010000069.1:0-5880 GCA_964612205.1 uncultured Eubacteriales bacterium
CTACTAATATGCAATAAAAATAGGTCAATATTTTAGCAGTAAGTTTCAAAAAAATCAACCTCTAAATTAATAAATTCGACGTTTTTTTTTTAATTCCTGCCTAGTTTACCATAAAATTTAAATTTAATGACTGATTTTATTTTTTTAAACAAAAAAGAAGATATTTTTGCAAAATAAAATCTAGCAAAAACATCTTCAATTTAATTGATATTATAAATCCTACAATGTGTTTTGATTATCGCTTAGTGACGTTAAATCATCCGTAAATTTATTAATCAAATCTTTAGCTTTATCTTTTAACATAGCAAGTTCAATTTTAGTGTCAATAAGTTTTTCTTTTTCAGATTCAATTTGAGCATCAATTTCTTGTCTTTCTTCTAACGCTTTATTTCTAGCATCATCAATAATTGATTTAGCTTGTTGTTCTGCTTTTATCAAAACTTCAGATATATTAGCTTTCGCCTCATCAATTGAACGCTTATTGTTCAACATTTCATTCAAGCGTTCATTTAATTTTGCATTTTCAGCCTTCATTGCCAAAAGCTCTGTATTCTGCCTTTTTAATTCTTCTTCATAGCTATGTTTAATATCAGCAATATAAAGTTCAACTTCTTTACGGTTTAAACCAAATAAACCTTTTGAAATGTTATCATCCATAAAATTCATCCCTTCCTATTAAATTTTTATTTTTCCATTTGCTCCTTTGCACTCAAAATTCCTTTGTAAATAGCTTCAGCAGCACCATCTTGGAATTCTTCAGTTTGAAGTTTAGCAAAGTCATCTTCATTTGATATAAAGCAAAGTTCACATAGCACAGCAGGTAAATTCGTAACCGGTCTTTCCTCGCCTGCAGACTGACTAATTTTGCCAGCCGCATTTTGCTCTAAAATCCAAAGATCTTCTCTGCTTATAACACCTCTATCAACTAAATCTAAATCAGAAACAAGATTATTCTTGATATAGGTTGCAAGCTCTTTACTCGTTATTCCATAATCCTCTTTTTCGTTAGGTTTATTATAGAATAAAACCATCGTACCTTGATAATTCTTATTTGCTAAAGAATTTATATGCACACTTACTAGCATATCAGCATCTTCGTTATTTAAAACATAATCGATTCTTCCTTGCCTGTCAAGATAAACATCTTTTGTTCTTGAAGCACGAACTGTAATACCATCAGTTTCCTCAAGCAATTCTTTTAATTTTAACATAATTGCTAAAGTATATGTTTTTTCTTGTTCTTCAGGTGTTTTACCGCCATTATGACACGCACCCGGATCACTTCCGCCATGACCTGCATCAAGCAAAATAACAAAATTACCATCTTCATTTTGTTCTTCATTCATAATTTTAACAAGAACATCGCTACCGCTTTGTGTAACCTTAAAGATAGATTTTTGTGAAGCAGTTATCACTATTTTGCCATTTTTAATACTAATATTATCAACCCATCCGTCATCTATTTCGATTTCATCATTATCAGTTTTAAATTTTGAAGAACTAAATTTTAAAGTGCATTTTTTAGTAGATTCCGTAACAGTAAATACGCTTTTCTTTACATCATATAATGTTAAAATTCCACAATCATTTGTGCTTTCATATTTGATGTTTGAATTTGAAGGTTCTTTAAATGCAACTTCAACTGTGGTAGAACCATCAGAAATATAATACTCCATATCTTGCTTTAATTCAATAACAACCCTTACTATTTTTGCTTCATACTGAGAAAATCTTATTTCAGAAATATTTTTATTATTTGGCGTTATCGAAGTTGGCCCTTCAATATCTAAAACCGCATTTTCAAAATCTAAAATTATTCTAAAAGGATTTTCCATTTTGCTTGGAGAACATTTTAAATTTTCTTCACCGATGATTTTTATTTTATCGTTAGAAGAAGAATATTTTACAGATGTAATTCTAATTCTATTATTTAATTCTTCATCAGAAGGTGTTACTTCAATATCTGGATCAGTTTCAGAAATGTCTGGAATATCACCACTTGAAATATGAATTACATCTCCATTATAAACGAGTAAACCTTTATTAGGATTTTTTAAAACATCAGCTAAATCAAAACTATTTGACAAAGCAATATATGTAGTCTTTTTATCAGCCGATTGCACTATCTTATGTGAAGAATAATTTTCAATATCTAAAACAACTCTATTTAAATTATTTCCTTGATTACCAACTCTAACAGAAGTTAAATCTTTATAATTAACATTGATTGTGTTATTGGCAAGCATTAATTTTGAATTTGGAATATCTAAATAAACCCTATCAGGCTCGGTTAAAACATTTGAACTATAAGAAGTTACTGGTGCATTTGTTTCAATTTCAACAAACATAATCTCGTCAAAAGTTTTTGCAACAATACTTGTAATTTTAACAATCTCATCTTTAGCCTTACTCTTTACTACAACTGTATTAGAAGAAGAATCAAAATCAACATCAAAATCTAGTTCATTTCCTAAATCACGCATTTTAAAGAAATTATTGCCACCAATGTTATATGCAGTTAATTCCTTTTCCAAGTTATTTATAATTAACTTTTGGTCACTTTTTACTGCCGTTTTAGATTTATCAGTTCCTTTACTCATTTCGCCACCAACAGAAACATATGCACTACCTTTATTTATCTCGATTGAAGATTTTTCTTGATTAAAATCAACTGAAAATTGCGAACCCGTGCCATTTAAACTATATGCAACATCACGCAACTTAAAGAAATTATTGCCATTTATGTTATAAACCTCGAAGTCTTTTTTCACACCATCTATAGAAACATTTTGTGGTGAAACTGTGATATTAAAATCACCAGCATACACACACGAAAAACTAATTAAAATAAACATTACCAAAAATATTGAACATATCTTTTTCATTTAACATTCTCCTTTGTATTTTCCATCACAAATATGATATCACAAAACAACATAAAACAACAAGTTTTTTATGCAAATAAACAAAAATAATTTTCAAGTGTTCCTATTGTTGTGCAATGTAAATTTATGAATAATCAAATAAAAAATGGAGAAAATTGTTTTATATAGAATCTTTAAAATTTTCTGTACGAAGGAGGAACTAAATGAAACCGATTGAAACTAAAAAAGATTATCAAGAGTATGTTGATAAAAAAACACCTAATTCGCCGATATGGAAAAATATTTTAAAAGCATTTTTAGTTGGTGGATTTATTTGCTTGATTGGACAATTTATTTCAGATGCTTTAAAAAGTGCTGGACTTGATAAAGAAGTAGCAAGCACTGTCACTAGTATTTCACTTATCTTTATAGGAATTTTCTTAACATCAATAAATGTATATAACAAAATAGGAAAATTTGCTGGTGCTGGCTCTATTGTGCCAATCACAGGATTTGCAAATTCAATTGCCTCGCCTGCAATAGAATTTAAAAGCGAAGGATTAGTTTTAGGTGTTGGTGCCAAATTATTTCAAGTTGCTGGCCCTGTGCTTGTTTATGGCACAACGACTTCAATTATAATTGGCATATTATATTATATATTTGTAGGACAAGGAGGCTAAAATGGCAAGTAAAAAAATAGGAAAACAGACAGTAAAATTATCTAATCCAGTTACCATATCTTCCACTTATTCTATTGTAGGTCCGAAAGAAGGCGAAGGGCCACTAGCAAAGTATTTTGATATGATTTTAGAAGATGAATATTGGGGAGAAAAAACTTGGGAAAAAGCAGAATCAAAAATTGTGAAAGAATGTGTTGCAGGATGCTTAGGAAAAGAAAAAGTATCAAACGAAGACATTGATTATATGTTCTCTGGCGATTTATTAAATCAATGTGTTTCTTCATGTTTCGGAATTAGAGAACGTGAAATACCATACTTTGGAATTTTTGGTGCGTGTTCAACTTTTGTGGAAGGAATGAGTTTAGGTGCAATGCTGATTGATGGACAAATGGCGGATAATGTGTTATTCTCCACTTCAAGCCATTTTTGCAGTGCTGAAAAACAATTTAGATTTCCATTAGAGTTAGGAAATCAGCGTCCTCCTTCTAGTCAATGGACGGTAACTGGCAGTGGCACTGGGCTTTTAAAATCTAATGGCCAGGGTCCTTTTATAACACACATTACAACTGGAAAAATTGTAGATATGGGAATAAAAGATGCAAATAATATGGGAGCTGCAATGGCCCCTGCCGCAGTCGACACTTTATATCAACACTTTCAAGATACTGGACGTGGGCCAAGCTATTATGATTTAATTTTAACTGGTGATTTGGGATTAATCGGAAAAGAAATCGTTACTGAACTTTTGGAATCTCGTGGTTACAATGTTAAAAATAATTACAATGATTGTGGTCTATTAATTTTTGATGGTCAAAAACAAGATACACACTCTGGTGGAAGTGGATGTGCTTGCTGTGCCACAACCTTTTCAGGATATATATTCAACCAGCTTCAATCAAAAAAATTAAAACGTGTTTTACTTTGTGCTACCGGTGCTTTAATGTCACCAACTACTGCTCAGCAAAATGAAAGCATACTTGGGATTGCACATGCAGTAAGCATTGAAGTGTAAAAAAAGGCGGAGTTTTTAACTTCGCCTTTGAAAAATTTTCTAATAAACTTCTAATTTTATTTTCAACTTCCACTAATATTTTCTTCCGTTATATTCATATACGAAACAGTAACTTTTGAAGTGTCTTCTGTTATATACTGCATTTTCCATTTTTCGTATTCTTCTAAATCGTAAGCTTTGTAATCATCTTGTAAAACATAATAAATAATTCCATCACCATCTTTATCTATTTCCGTTGGAAATTGTTCTTCTATATAACATTTTTCATTAAAAGATTTATCCCACGCATCTACCTGAGCTATCACTTCATAAGAGTCATTTTCCTCTACATATCTATACAATGTGTATGGCCACAAAGCATCTCCAGCCGAACCTTGATTATGTGACCAATCCACAACTATCGTTCTATTATCATAAAAATTCATTGCTGGAAATTCACTAATTTGCTCTCTGAATTTATTTTGATTAATATCATAATCATATATAATTGTCCTCATGGCTGCCATAGGCGATTGCACAAGTGCTATAATTAGCTCATCTTTTCCATCTAAATCAATGTCACTTATAGCAAACTTGTTTTCCGTCATATCATAGTTTAAGTTATATTCCTCTAACATTGTACCATCAGGCATTACGCCATTTTCATATAAATTTTTCAAAGCATTTATATATACTTCTTTTTCTATTGTAACTAAATTTTTCGCTTCAACTTTATAAATCGAAAATTTATTGTAAGAGTTTTTTAAATCTTCAAAACCTATATTAGTATAGTTATATAGCCAATTAACATTTGCATTCATTTTTTCAAAATTTTTAAAATAACTATTTTCATAATTGTTATATTCTTCTGCTGTTAGCGACATTCCATCTTTTTCACTATAAGATACATTTGGGTCACCATTTACATATATAGTACTTTTATATGCCAAATATTTTTCACTTATTTTTCCATTTTTCAAATAGAAATCTCTTTTATTTTCATAATACTCTGCCGCTCCATTTTTAACCAAGTCTTCTAAAACATAATGATATATATTTTCTTTGCTATCATAAAATACTGTTAATTCATCTTGGATTATATCAGCCTGCGAATCATACTCATTTATATCATTATTACTACAGATTTGCAAATTATCTACTGCTTCGTTCACTTCATAAATAGTAGTATATGTATAAAATCCTGTACCTTGACAAATCGAAGTGATAATTTCTAGTCTTCCATTTTGGTCTAAATCTGTAACAGCATAATTAAATATATCCGTTTCGGTATCTTTATACCATAAATCTTTATTATTAAGAATTACGTTTATTTGATTTTCTATAT
>CAZTCE010000070.1:0-5805 GCA_964612205.1 uncultured Eubacteriales bacterium
TTATTGATGAATGTAATTTTATATTTCAAAGAATAATGTCGGAAGAGGTTGGCGAAATTGATTATAACGATGAAGAGTGTTTAAAATTTGGTGCTGATTATTATCCTAAATTGGGTGATAATGCCGAGTTTCATTTGATTGATAAAGGACTAAGCGAGGATGAAGAAATTTCAGACGAGGATAATGATATCGAAGAAAAACCACAATTAGAAGCTAGAGTTGTTGCTAAACGAATTGAAGAGTTAGTGGAAAATTTTGAGGTATATGACAAGAAAGAAAAAGTGATGCGAAAAGCGATGTACAAGGATGTTGTGATTTTACTTAGAGCAACCAAAAATTATGCAAATCATTTTATAAATGAATTATCTGCAAGAAATATTCCTGTTTTTGCTGATGTTAATTCAGGTTATTTTGATAAAACAGAAGTGCAAGTTATAATGTCGTTATTAAAAATAATTGATAATCCTTATCAAGATATTCCACTTTTAGCAGTGCTTCGTTCTAAAATTGGAGATTTTTCGGTTAATGAGTTAACACAAATTAGATTAGTTGATAAAAATTGTTCTTATTTTGAGGCAATGCAGAAATCGGTTTCTCAAGGTAATGAAAAGGTGCTGAAATTTTTAGATAAGCTTTCTGAATGGAGAGAAAAATCAAAGTATTTAAAACTTGGCGAACTAATATGGGCATTATATAATGAAACTGGATATTATGATTATGTTTCACTTATGCCAAATGGTGATGTTAGAAAAAATAATTTGGATGCCTTACTTACAAAGGCAGAAAAGTACGATGCGACAAGTTTTAAAGGGTTATTTAATTTTATAAATTTTATTGACAACATAAAAGAAACAACCGGAGATTTGTCTAGCAGTAAATCAATTGGCGAAAATGATAATGTCGTTAGAATTATGAGTATTCACAAGAGCAAGGGATTAGAGTTTCCGATTGTGTTTTTATGTGGAACTTCAAGAAAATTTAATACTAGAGATGAAAGAAATCAAATTATTTTACATCAAGATTTTGGATTTGGTGCAGATGTTGTTGATTTAGAAAATAGAATTACTTATGAAAGTATTCCGAAGCTTGCGATAAAACAAAAGATGCGTGAAGAAGCAATGTCTGAAGAAATGAGAATTTTGTATGTTGCGTTAACAAGAGCAAGAGAAAAATTAATCGTGACATCAATGGAAAAAAATATTGATAAAAAACTCGATACTTGGAGCAGACCGTTAACACCTTATTTAGTTAGCACTTCAAAGTCATTTGCAGAGTGGATTGGTAGGACTATTGTAAGCACTGAAAACGATTGGCAGATTGTTAAATGGTCATATACAGATGCAGTTGGATTAAACAAAGAATATACAGATGAATCATATAAAATGTTACTTGATAATATTGAAAAAACTTTTAAAGTAACAGAAGATTTTGAAGTTATATCGAATAAGTTTAATTGGAAATATCTATATGACAATTCTACTCGATTACCTTCAAAAATAACTGTTACAGAGTTGAAACGATTAGGGGACGAACTATTACCTGAAGATGAAATAAACATGAATAATATGAGTGCAAAAATGGATATGCAAGAAGCACCAAACTTTATTAGTGAAAGTGCAGGTAATTCAGCACTTTTTGGAACATTGCTTCATAATGTTATGCAAAGAGTCGACTTTGATAATATAGATATCGATTTACTTTTGAATGCTGTGGATACAAAATTTAAAAAGAAAGTTAGGTTTTATCTAGAACAGTTTGAAAAAAGTGATTTGTTAGCTGAGATAAAAAATGCAAAACGTATATGGAGAGAAATGCCATTTAATTTATCTATGCGAGTTGGAGATGTTTATTCTGATGTGAAAGATAAAAGTGGCGACGACAAAATTTTGATTCAAGGTGTAATTGATTTGTATTTTGAAAATCAGAATGGAAATTTGGTTTTAGTTGATTACAAAACAGATAAATTAGATTCAGAGCAAGAATTTATAAATCGTTATAAAATCCAATTGGATTATTACAAAAAAGCTTTGGAGCTATTAACTAAAAAAGATGTCGAAAAAGTTATTATTTACTCTTTCAATTTGAATAAAGAAATTATTTTATAGTTAAAGTGTTACTTTAGGCTGTCTATCTGGAATGTTTGGTATGTTTTATGGTACGAAAAATATTTTCTAATAAAAAAATAAAAAAAGGTTTGCTATTTGAAATATGTTGTAATATAATTGTAACAGAAGCGTAATAAATGCGTAATGAGTATGTAACGAAAGTGAGTGATGCTGATGTTCGGATTCGGTCAAGCAATAGGAATTGACTTAGGAACTGCAACAGTCCTTGTTTATGTTAAAGGCAAGGGAATCGTACTTAGAGAACCATCAGTGGTTGCTATTAATAGGGATACTGGTGAAGCTTTATCAGTTGGAGAAGAAGCCAGAAGAATGCTTGGCAAAACGCCTGGTAATATAGTTGCAATAAGACCATTAAAAGATGGTGTTATTTCAGACTATTCTGTAACTGAAAAGATGCTAAAGTATTTTATTAAGAAGGTTTGTGGCAAGTTTATTTTTGCTCCAACAATAATGGTTTGTGTTCCTTCTGGTGTAACTGAAGTTGAAAAAAAAGCTGTTGTTGATGCGGCTTCGCAAGCTGGAGCAAGGAAAGTTTATTTGATTGAAGAACCAATTGCAGCAGCTATTGGAGCAGGTTTAGATATTTCAAAAGCATGCGGTAGCATGGTTGTTGATATGGGTGGTGGAACTACTGATATAGCCGTTATTTCACTTGGTGGTGCAGTGGTTAGCACATCCATTAAAGTTGCTGGAAATAAATTTGATGAATACATAATTAAATATATAAAAAGGCGTTATAATGTTGTTGTTGGAGATAGAACAGCTGAAGATTTGAAAATAAATATAGGTTGTGTTTATCCAAGAATGCAAAGGTTAGAAATGGAAGTTAGGGGCAGACATTTGTCAACAGGTCTTCCTGTTAACATTGTTGTAAATTCTGACGATATGCTTGAAGCTTTGAAAGAGCCTGCTTCTCAAGTTATTGAAGCTGTTCTTTCTGTTCTTGAAAGAACGCCACCTGAATTATCTGCTGATATTAGTGATAGAGGAATCTATATGACTGGTGGTGGCTGTTTAGTGCATGGCTTAGATAAATTGCTACAAGAAAAAACTGGAATCAATGTTATGGTTGCAGAGGAATCAGTTTCTTGTGTTGCAATTGGAACAGGCAAGGCTTTAGATGATGATGAAATGTTACAAAAACTTGAGGCTAAGTCAAGAATGCACAGATATTAAAAATGTTTATAATATAAATCCTCGTTTATATATAAAAAGTAAAAATCGGTAGGAATATATCTACCGATTTTTGCTGTTTATTCTTTGATTTTATAACCAATTTGTGTTACAGTTCCTGCACCAATTGTTAAAATAACATCATTTTCAGAAACATGATTTTTTAAGTAACTTTCTGCTTCTTCAATTGTTGGAAGATAGATGCAATTTCCATATTTTTCGTTTATTTTGTCTGCTAACATTTTTGAAGAAACGCTACCATCATCTTTTTCACGGGCAGCATATATATCAACTAAAATTAAAGTGTCAGCTTTTTCGAATGCATCCGAAAATTCGTTGAACAAAGATTTCGTTCTAGAATAAGTATGTGGTTGAAAAACAGCCCATATTTTATTATGTTGAATTTTGGTTGCCGATTCTAAAGTGGCTTTGATTTCTGTTGGATGGTGCGCATAGTCGTCATAAATTTTTGCACCATTAACAGTTCCAACATATTCAAATCTTCTGCTTGCACCAGTGAATTCTTTAAGTGCAGTTATTATGCTAGATATTGACACACCATGTGTAATTGAAACTGCAATTGTTATTAGCGCATTATACACGTTGTGGTATCCTAAAACGTTTAATTCAATTGGATAAACGTTATTGTCGAAATGAACGTCAAAAGCATAGCAACCGTTTGGTAAACTATGAATGTTATCAGCATAGAAGTCTGCATTTTTATTTTCGATTCCTATTGTTATTACCTTAGAACTTAGATTTTTAACAACGTCCATACAATTTGAATTATCCGAGTTTACAATGACATAGCCAGTTTTTGGGACTAATGAAACAAATTCCTTGAAAGCTGATTTTATATCTTCTAAATCTTTATAATAATCTAAATGATCTTCTTCAATATTAAGTAATGCAACGGTTTGAGGGTGAAACTTTAAAAAGCTTCTTACATATTCACAAGATTCCAAAATAAAATATGGTGAATTTCCAACTCTATAATTTGCATTGTTTAAAGCTTTTATGTTAGCACCAACTTGAACTGTTGGCTCTTTGCCATCTTCTATAAAAGCTGAAGAAATCATTGATGTTGTAGTTGTTTTTCCGTGCGTGCCACAAACTGATATTGTTTTTTCATATAGCTTTGTAATTTCACCTAGAAATTCAGAACGCTCCATTGTTGGAATGCCTAATTCTTTTGCACGAACTAATTCCGGATTATCTTGTTTAATTGCGGCTGTGTAAACAACAAGAGCTGAATTGTTTACGTTATCTGGATTGCAACCAATATAGATGTTAATGCCACTTTTTTCTAAATTTTCAGTATAAATTGATTGGTTCATATCTGAACCAGTTACTTTGAATCCCATGTTTAATATGATTTCAGCAATACCACTCATGCTAGTACCACCAATACCAATCATGTGTATTGACTTTGTTTTATCAATGTTTTTTAATAACATAATATTTCCTCCAATCATCTACATTATATCCAAGTAGTGTGGATTTTACAATAGAAACATAAACAAAAACATGTATATAGCTGAAATTATTCCTTGAAGTGTTTTCCCAATTAAATATGGTTTCATAGAAAGTTTTGATTCAGATATTATACTAGCTACTTGCATATGCACAGAAATTCCACCAAAACCTAAAATTAAAGAAGCTAGTGGCAATATAAATTTTAATTTGTAATTTTCTAATAGGGATATTTTTTTGAGTCCGCTAGTAATTTCCAAAAAACCATTTATTAAACTTATAATTAAATCGTTATTAATATTTTTTAGTAAAGTTACTGTTAAGATTTCATTTAACACGGCAAAAAATACTATATAGCCACAAATAAGCAGTAATGTTGATATACTTTTGTTAATTGCTTCTGCCATATACATACCTATATTAGATAAATTAATATTGTTGGCTTTTTTATTTGAATGTGATATAATGTTTGAAGTTGAGTTACTTTTGTAATGTTTAAATATAAATCCAACTGTTAAACTAGCTAAAAAATGAGTGAGCAAAAGCATAAGACCAATTTTTTTGTTATTAAACATTCCGATTCCAACAGCACTTACAATAAATAAAGGACCGGAGGAATTTGTAAATGAAATTAATCGTTCTGCCTCAATTTTACTACACAAATTGTCTTTATATAAGTCGGACGCTACTTTTGCACCAACTGGATACCCTGATGTAATTCCCATCACTAATGCAAAAGCTCCACTTCCTGGAACATTAAAAATTGGCCTCATAATGGGTGTTAATAGCTTACCTATAAAATTTATAAAATTTGTTTGTTTAAGTAGTTCAATACATATAAAAAATGGTAATAATGATGGAATTACATTATTTACCCAAAGCATAAACGCATTTTGTGCCGATTTATAAGCATTTTGTGAAAGTACTATAATTGCGAACATAATAGAAAGCAATGCAATTGGAAAAATACATCTTTTTAATTTGATTATTTTGATATTGTTTTTACATGCAAAAAATAATAGATATACAAATG
>CAZTCE010000071.1:0-5793 GCA_964612205.1 uncultured Eubacteriales bacterium
AAGGGTAAATTCCATCAAAAATATATTGAAATGGAATTTACTTTTACAAGTTACCCGTATTTGAAGTCCGATTTAAATTTTACATAATTCTTGCATTTGGTTTATAAATTTGATATAATGTCGGCGTATCGATGAGTTTTTATATACCACAATAATTTGGAGGTGTAAGAATATGTTGAAGAGCGAAGGTTTACCAATTGTGCGGAAGATAGAGAATGTTATTGAATATGAATCACTTTCTGATGTTGCAAAAGCAAGGGTTGACAAGCAAGTGGAGGAGCTTAGGAACGCTGATGCGACTCAGCTTCTTACTTTTGGCACGGAGGCACAAGCAAGTGTTACTGAGTATGCGGGTGAGATGATAGTCCAAATGAATTCTAATAAAGATTTTTCAGGAATAGACGACATAATTGAAGAGCTTTTAGATGTGACAAAGCCATTCATTGAAACTCCTATCAGAAAAAATTTCCTTCAGAGAATCTTTTCTAGAAATGGCGAAAAGAAGTTTAATCAAGTGGAGTTTGCTGGTAAGGTTAATGTTTTGGTAGATGCGATTGAAACTCAGATAGGTGGGCTGATTGAAGAAAATATTATGTATGATTCGTACATCGAATTACTTTTGAAAAATATTTCTTCAGTTAGCGAAACGATTCTTGCCTTAGAAAGGTATAAAGAAGAAGTTGAAAGCTATAATGAGTTTAAGGAGAAAAGCTCTGACATTGATTTTTCTTTAGAAAATACCGATAGGTCGAATTTGCTTGAACGTCTTAAACGAAAAATTGAAATGTGCAGAATTTCTCGTCACGAGTCTATGCAGGTTGCTGTTTCAAGCAGAATGATTCAGAATACGAATGTCATTCTGAGTGATAAGCTTCAAACTTTGTTGGTAGTTGGCGTGCCGATTTTGCAAAATCAGATTTTGCTTAAGACTAGCCTAGCTGACACACAGCGTGGTTTAGACACTTGCGATAGTGTTGCAAAAAGCATAAGCAAAGCGACAAAAGAGAATATGGAACAGCTTAAGGGAATTTCCAAGCGTCTTAGTGCAAGCGATGAGTTGCCTCTAGATGGTGAGTCTGTTGTTGATATGAGTAAATTGCTCTTAGAAATGGCAGATGAACTTAAAAGTACTAATGACGATACAAGGCAAAAACTAGAGCAAATGAATGCAGAACTAGATAAGAGCGATGAAGGACTTTCCAAGCTTTTCGAGTCTTTATCACAAAAATGATAGGAGGATTTTTTATGAAGCGAAAATATCTTAACAATGAGAAAGTTTCTGACAACTATCTGCTTAAGCGATATCGAAAAGTAATGGCAAATTTTGCTGAGCTTAAGGATAAAGAAATGTTTTTTGCAGTTGCAAAATTTAATTTGCAATTGAATGAAATTTATGAGGATACTGAGCTTGATAACTATAAAAAGCTTTGCAAAATAATCGAGCTTGAACGTGGATTTAAGAAATATCTTAAATCCAAGGAATTTTTGCTTGATTTAATTTATGATTACATTCAAAATTTTCCTGCTGTTTTCGGACTTAGAACCTCTAACTGCCAGGTTAATGGTCCATTTATATTTGCTTTTTTGAGTGGAGATCCCAATTATGAAGTGTATGAATATTTACCGTCAAATGTTGGTAAAACTAAAATCACTTTAGCTGAGTTTATTAATTATCATTATTATGGCGAACTTTTCGCTATCGATTATGCGCGGCTCATAAAGCAGTTAACAGATGTGGATATTCTTGGAATCAAGCAACTTCTTGCCCAAAAGTATAGAGATATATTTCTTGCAGATGGTTTTTCTAGATTCGCAATAATTTATGATGATATTTTCTTGGAAGCGGAAGGTGATAAGGTTGTTGCTTTTATTGCTGAGCAATTTCTGAAAGCATATTGGGAACGTTTTGACTATCCAGAAGACTCTGAGCTTGCACAAAACTTTAAACAGGAGGTAATGGAAAACATTAAAAATCCAAAGAGATTTTTGGAATTGGCGAAGAATTCTGATTTTTGGTATGTGCTTATGAATTTCAGAGCATATTATGAAATTTCTTTAATTTTTGATTCCTTCAATGACGTGCCTGCTATTTTTTCTGAGTTTCAAAACTCTGAAATACCTGCACAAGAAAAAAAGTTTAAAGAAAAACACAAATTTTCTGAGAACGAAGCAATCCAAAAACTAAAAGAAATGAGTAATGCAAGACCATTGTCGTTTGTACTTACAGACCTTGACTTCAGCGGAATTAGTCTTCTTGATTATTCTATAACCACTTTAGGAAGCACACTTGTTAATGTGAATTTCGAAAATACTGGAATTACCATTGATTTGAGCAAGATAAATCAAAATTCTGATTTGTGTTATTTAAAGGGGGAACGCATTGATTTTAAAGACTTGACGTCTTCTTGCTTCAAGGGTTGTAGAATTAATGGTGCATCTTTTGACGTGTTGAAAGGGTTTGCATTTTCAATTAACACATTTGATGTTGATGTTTTGAAGGAGGCAGGATTTTATTGCGAAGAGGTTTCTGAAAATCTTCTTGATAAGTTCTATCGCAAGGAAGTTATACCAATGAACGAATTCAATATCCTTGCGGATAAGTTCGGCATTGACAAAGTAAAGATGCATTATTCCAATTTGAAAATTGAAAATAGTGCGTTAGAATGGTTTACGATTAAAGAAAAAGTTTTTGGATAATCGGATTTTTAAGGAGGTATACATCATGAAAATTCTTAAGGTTGAACCGATTACTTTGGAAGACTACACCGCTTTTAGTGGATATGATGGTTTTGCTTTTTATTTCGATGAAAAGCAGAAGAAGGTTTCCGTGATGAATCGTGAAACACTAGAAGCAACCGAGCCTTTTTTGGATGACATTTATTTAAGTGATTTTCAGCTCGGCACTTGGACGGCAAACTATTTTGCTGGCCGAATTGGCGACAAATATTACATTGTTGACGCAGATGGCAATTGTTTCTTTGAAGAACCTATATTTTTTGTGATGAACGAATTGAAAAATACGCTTATCCTATCGCTTGGCCTCAATTAATTGGCGACAAAATTTATTACCGTGCTGGTTTCACAATTTTTGTTTTAGATATGCATGGAAAAGAAATTGCTTGTAAATCTTTAGAAATTGAAGAGGCTTATAAGATTAAGCTTCTTGAAAAACTTGTTGAGAAGCAAAAATAAGGAGGTATTGGTATGACTAATATGGAAAACAAAATAATTAGCTATTACTGTTTGTTAGAGCGGAAAGTTCACAGGAAAGTTATTCTTTTTGTGAGCGTTGGCTTGAGTGCTTTCTTGACAACACTTTTTCTGAGCAATGGAAGAATTCCAGAAAATGCTAGACTATTTTTGTTGAGTTTGAATTTTTTTGCACTTTTGTTTTTGCTTCAATGTGTGCATCTTGAAATTAAAGATAAAATCTGCAAAAAATCAGTCATTAAGTTTGATGATTCCAGAGATATTTCAGATTTGCAGACTAATCTTTTGGACATCAAGAAATTGCATAACTTGGTTGTTTCTTCATTGAAGAAATATAATTTGCAAAGCTTTTTAAATCTGGAGGAATCTAGATATAAAACTATGTGGAAAAATTATTTTCTTGCATGGTTTATGCTTGAAAATGATAAAGTGTATCATTTTCGTGCCAATAGCAAAAACAAATTCGATGATTTGTTGATAACTCAAAATTTCAACAATCTCTACATCTTGCATCAACAACTTTTACAAGAATTTAGTGCGGATAGCGAATTTGAGCAAATTTTGAATGACCATTTCATAAGTCTAAAGAAAGATTATTATAATCTTTCTGCACTTCGATAAAATACGTAAAGCTTGCTGATTATTTCGGCAAGCTTTTTCTATAATTTTGTTGCATTTTGTCACGATTAATGGTAGAATTTTTCATGGAAAAATTTTTTAGGAGGTTTTGGTATGTATACCAAAAAAGTAGCGTACTTCTCTATGGGAACTGGCATCTACAGCGATTTGCTGACATACGGTGGTGGCCTCGAGATTTTGGCTGGCGACATGCTGAAAGGAGTGATTGATGGTAACGGACTTTACCCGATGACTTTTGTGCATATCCTTTGGAAAAAGGGTTATGTCACACAGAAGATCAATGACGATTGCACCGTTCGTAATGAAGATCCTGCATTTAACAATTGGAAGGAATATCTTGTAGACACTGGCAAGACGGTTACTGTCAGGATTTTTTACGCTGACATCATCGTTAAAATCTGGAAGCTCAAGACTGGTCCTGCCTATTTCTTGGATACTGATATTCCTGAAAACGGTGAATTTAGGAATATCACTTGGTATCTTTACGGTGGTGCGTGGCACAATGCTGAAAAAGAACGTATTGCTCAGGAAATCGTTCTTGGAATTGGCGGTGTGCGTGCGTTGCAAGCTCTTGACATTGATGTGGATTACTACCATTTTAATGACGGGCACCCCGCTTTTGCAGGCTTTGAGCTTATTAGCCAAGCTATGAAGGCTTTCAGAAATGCAGATGGAGTTATTTCTGACACCTCGCTTTTCGACAAAGTTTTGGCGTCTGTAAAGAAAAAAATTCGTTTCACCACACATACGAATGTCCCTGCTGGTAATGAATCTCATTCCATTGCTACTATGAGTGAGGTTGGTGCAACGTTGGACCTTTCCTATGAGCAGATTAGAAGGATTGGTGGCGGTGATTCGCTTAATATGACGGTTGCATCTTTGAACCTTTCCGCCAGAGCAAATGGTGTTTCTCGCCTTCAGGTTTTGGCCGCACGAGATATGTGGAAAAATGTAGAATTTTTACCGCCTATCATTGCAATTACCAATGGTGTGCATACTGGAACGTGGCGTAATTCCAAGCTTTCGGAAGCTTTTGCCAGAAGCGATTTGCAACAAATCTATGACATTCATCAGCAAAACAAAAAAGAGCTTATTGATTATATCAATAATGCGAAGGGCGTGCATTTCAAGGAAAGCAATTTGACGATTGCTTTTGCAAGACGTGCAACTGAGTATAAGCGTTGGCTTCTTATTTTCAAAGACAAGAAAGCCTTCGAGAATCTTATCATCAAGCACGGTATTCAGTTTGTATTTGCCGGTAAATCTCACAGATACGACTATGATGGTCAGCATTTTATTCAGGCAGTAAACCGCATTGCAAAGGAATACCCGGATAACGTTGTTTTCCTCGAAGGATACGATATCAGTTTGGCGTCTAAGCTTGTTGCCGGTGCCGATATCTGGCAGAACAATCCTCGTGTACCGCTTGAAGCTTGTGGAACTTCTGGAATGAAGGCTGCCATGAATGGTGTTCTGAATGTCAGCACGGCGGATGGCTGGTGGCGTGAAGGATGTGTTGAAAACGTTTCTGGTTGGACTGTACCTACTCCTGATTCTAATTTGTCTCAGGAAGAAGTTGATGAGGCCGATGCCAAGAATCTCGTCAATATTTATGACACAATCGTTGCTCATGAATATGAAGATAGGGAATTGTGGTCTCGCAAAATGTTTGCTTCTATGGTTATGAGCGAGCAGTATTGTGCTTCGAGAATGATCGAAGAATACTTTGTAAATCTGTATGCTGAACCGTAAGGCATAACGTATTAAAATCTAGCCGCTGAGATTAAGTTGAATCTTAACTTAATTTTGGCGGTAATTTTTTCTCTACATAATAATTATGTTAACTTATAAAACTAGGAGATAGGGTAGGCGGAGTAGAGCAGAAAATAATTTTAAATATTTTGTATAAAAATAAATTTTGGGCAATTGTATTTTATATTTTGG
>CAZTCE010000072.1:0-5748 GCA_964612205.1 uncultured Eubacteriales bacterium
TATTCGGCTAAAGTTTGTATATCTGATTGAATCTCTGAATTTAAATCAGCAATATCAGATTCTACTTGATCTAAAGTTTCTCTTATTTGAGCTTTTTCTTCAGCACTGGTGGCGTCGTTGTTCAAGTCGGTATATAGTTCTTTCTATTTTCTAATTAAAGCATCTCTTTCATTCGTGCGACCATTAATTCTAGTATTTAACATAGAGGTTTGTGAATCAAGCATATTATTTAAAAATTGATAATCTGGTTTGCCGTTAATAATTGTTGATATGTCTTTATAAAAATCAGCAAAATCTAAACGACGCTGCATGCGCTCATACACTGCATCCAGTTCATCAGCAGCATCGCTAAAAGCATTGCGTAGTTCATCGCCAACTGCCACAATTCCTTCGCGAATTTGTGTTTCTGCTTCTAAAATAGCATCTTTGGCTTTTTTCAAACCTTCAATAAAATCAAATTGATTTATATCTCCTGCAGCATATTGAGCTTTTAGTTCTTCAATAAACCTCTATTGATCATCTGCCATTAATTTATACGTTTGAGCTTCACTAGAAATTAAAGCTATGCGTTCGGCAGAACGAGTATAATCGTTTTCGCTTAAACGAGATAATTGGTGTTCGATATCTGCCAAATCACTTTCGTTTAATTCAACACGAATTTCTATCTTATATTCAAGTTTTTCGTAATTAAGCTATTGAATTTCTCTGATTTTATCATCAATAACATCTTGAACCTCTTGCACCAAGTCATAAGTTTCTTCGTATTGACTTATAGCCTCTTTAAAATCTTCATACTCTTCATCAACGGCTTCGCTAGCCTGGTCTAAAGCTAATTTTTCGCTACCATCTGCATCATAATCTTCACTCGCATTTTTCCGTTCTTCATAAGCATATAAAGCATCTTCAGCAGCTTGCTTCTTAACTAACCACTCATCCATTTTTTGCTAAACAATTTCATCATAATTGTTAATGCGTCCCTATTCATCAAAAGTAATTCCATAGTTAGTAGCAGTTTGCTTATCTAAAGCAAGATTTTGTTTGGCTTCATTTAACAAAGTTTGGTTTTGTTTAATTAAAGTTTTATTAGCAGCAATTTCGTTATCCATTGCCTTAAGACGATCGGCTCCATAAAGGTCATCTTTTTTCTTATTTAAACGATCAATTATTTTTTCTTGATCTTCAATGACTTCGTTTATTTCATGGTAGCGTTCAATTTCATCTTCTTTTTTCTTGGCTTCAACTGGAGCTTTTGCTTGGGTAGTTTTACCTTTACCACCTCCAGAGTTGCTTTTTGAACTAGAGCCGGGGCTTTTTCCGCCACGATTGGTAGAAGAATAATTATTCATAGCTCCAGCAGATTTTTTAGTTAAAGATTTTATTTGTGGTGTACCATCATTGTTTAAAGCAGGAACTTGAATTTTTTCGTCTAGTTCCTTATAACTATCAATTGCAGTAGTTGAAATGCGATCAATCGTAGGAAATGGTAAATCTACGCCGCCTATATTGATCGTGCCAGGTGTGATCTCATAATCTGTATGCGTTCTTTCTTGAGGAACAGATCTATGTACTATCTTTTCCTCAGTAACAAACTCTGGTTCATACCCTAAAGAATTAAAGTATGCCTAAGCTTCATCAACGGTCATGTGTGCCGTATCTACTAATTTTTGAGCATTTGTTAAAAATTCGCCATCTTCTAATTTAGCACCTATTTTAATATCTGGTATTTCAGCTGCTAAAGCATCATGTAAATCTAAAACATCTTGTTTAATAGAATCGTCTTCTAGGTCTAAATGTACTAATATATCTCGACCTGCTGCAATAGCCAATCGATCAATGGCATTTGCGTCTCCAGTGGCTGCCAGCTCAATATCTTTCATATTATTAACAATAAACTCATCAGATAAAAAATCAGAAGAAACCCCTAAAACGTCCCCCATAGCGTCTTTAATATCTGTCATTGCTTTTGAATATTCAGCACTTTCTTTTGAGCTTTTCTTTAAAATGCTACTCCAATCAGAAATACCATCTGCTAATTTATCAATACCTTTATTCATTTTTGTTGTAGCAATAGCTACATCAGCAGCTCCATCTGCATTTTTCTCAAGGTCTTTAGATAAAATTTTACTATTTTTAGAAACAGACATTAAATGTTTAGCATATTCTTGCATATCAGCTGCTGTTTCAGCAATTTTACTATCAGAACCACCCATTGCGCTAGCTGCTTCCTAGAAAGAACTAGTTAAGGAATCTATTTTTCCTAATTCATTAATTTTAGTTAATTCTTTTTTGTACTATTCTGCTGAAATAGTGCCTTCCTATAATTGAGAAGATAAATTTGTTAATTTCTAAGAAATATCTTTATCATTAAAATTAATGTATTGAACATTTTCTTGAAATGTTTTTAAATCTCCATAAGCCTAAGCAATAGATGATGTAATAGCTTGTACTTTAGATTTAAGTTCATCGCCAGTAAAAGAATTTGATAAACTGTTTTCCAAATTAATCTAAAAATTATCTAAATCAGTTAATTGCTCTAAACTTAATTTGGAAGTATCTAAGTTATTAAATGCAGAAGATACACTTTCTTGTAAAGCAGTTTTCATATCTGATGCCATATTTTTAGTAGCAGTAGAATCTATTAAACCATTAATGACTTCTTCTCTACTAAATTCTTTTTCTTTACCATTTATTTCAAGAACCATTTTACCACTTCTTTGAGCAATATATTTATCTGCTCCCTGAAGTTCCATAAATTGTTGAATCCAATCTTCTGTACCTTTATAATCCGTATGATCTTGCCAACCTTTATCTACTATTTCCTCTTTGGCTTCTGCTTTATAATTTTCATAATCTTTATTTAATAATTCTTTTCCCTATTCTACCGTACGATTGCTGCCTAAAGATTTTAGAGTATTTTCATATTGAGCCTTTATAAGCTCTTCATTAACTTTTGAAAGATTAGCTTGTTGACGAATATTTTCTTCATTTGCGTCAATGATTTCTCGCATACTTTCTTGCTAATCTAACAGATCAAGAGATAAAGCTTCAAAATCAATTGTATTAAAACCATCTCCAAGTTTTTCTTTTGCTAATTCCTCTAAAGCAATTTGATCTCCCCAATCAACAGTAGCTAAGCTTTCAATAAAATTATTTTTTGCTTCTTCTGTAAAATCTTGACCGAAATTTGATGAAGCATAATCTAAAGCCGTTTTAAGATTGTCAGAAGATAGCCCAATGCGAAAAGCTTTTGCTCCAAAATCAGAAAATAGTGCTTCTCCAAATTCAGGATTTTCATATGCCTATTGCATTGTAGAAAAAGTTTTATCCCAATTTGATGCAGCAACGCCTATTCCATCAAAAGGATCAGTATAATTATCATGACCTATTTCTAATTTTTTCTAATTTTCTCGAATTTGTGAACTAATTTTAACATTTTCTGTCTAGCTATATTCAACAGCCATTTTGTCTTTAACAATATTCTGTCCCTCTTCCGAAAAAGATAAAACACCATTAGAAGACTATAAATATTGACCTAACTCAGGATAAACATCTAACAATTTTAATACTTCTGCGTTAATATCTGAAACAGCTTGTTTCCATTCTAGAGTACCTTCTGTTAAATTCTCTAAAGTTTCATAGGAATTATCCAAATTATCAAAAGCCGATTTAACTTCATTAATTTTTTCAGACATTCTTTCAAAAGCTTCAGTTGCTTTCTGTGTTTGCTCTTCTAATCTCTCCAGTTGAGCTTCTGGAGTTGAAGCCTTCCAAGCCTAAAAAGCTTTTACTACAATCCAAACTATTGCCGCAATAGCTGTTATAGCAGCAACAAGAACCAATATAATTGCTAATAGAGGTGGCATTGAAGCCAATAGTCCCCAGTTAGCAACCGTTTGAGCGATGGTGGCTATTGTACTTGCTCCTTTTGCCGATGTTAAACCAGCTTCGGACACTGCCTCTGTTAAATTAGCACCATTTTTTAAAGCACTAAGAACAATTGCTGCCTGATCGAGTGTCATACCCGTTTTTTCGACTAACTGTTCCGCTGTCATGGCAGCTATTTGGCTATCAGTAATACCTAAATTCTATAATGCAGACACAGCTTTTGCATTATTACAAGCTATAATCGCCTAATCTAAACTTATATGTGCTCTTTTGGATACTGCTAAAGCATCTTCTGCACCCAATTCAGCAATTGCACTATCTGCTCTCTATTGGGTTATAACAGCTAATATTTCCTCAAACTATGTCTAAATCTATAATGCAGAATTTAAACCTTTCCAGCTATTCATTAACATAGGGATTGCCATGCCTAATGAAGTAAAAGTCTATAATAGCTTTTCGCCAGCGCCAATGCTATCATCTGCCCAAGTTGAGCCGAGTGATTTTAATGATGAAATTGCAAAAGAAAAACTCATCGCCGCCTAAGCCGTGCTTACAATAGTTGTAGCTAATGTTGTGTGTGTATTACCCAATTCCTATAAACGTTGTTTCGCCATTTGAGTACTTTGTGCTAGAGCTTTATTTGCATCTGCTTCTTCTTTAGTCGCAGTTTTTAAATTTCGTGTTCTAGCAACATAATCACGAGCTTCGTCTTCACCAACTAAAGTCTAATTATTTTCATCTACAAAACGATTTTGAATATCTTGCGTTACATCTTCATTTATAATATTACGACGACTTTCTGTTCCGCCTATAACAAGATTACGAGTTCGTCTTTGAATTCCAGCTCTATTTTCATGATTTTCTCCAGTGCCTACCTCATTTGTGATATAATTTGCTAATCCATGTAATCCGGCGTTTCTAGCTTTTTCTGCAAGCTCGTCTAATGCTTGTTCATAAGTTTCAATATCTCCACGGCTTTCTCGAAAAGCAATCGCCGCTTGTTGCAATTCCTCAGAAATTTGATCTCCAATATCTAATTTACTAGCACTTTCTTCTAAACCAGCAACTACATCTTCAGCAGAGTAAAACATATCTCGCGAAGATGTCGGCGCACCATAGCCGGCATCCATAATCTAGGTATCGATTGCATCACTCGATAAGGCTACATCAGCCTGGCGCTCGCTAGTGATCTCAGCTAAAGCAACCAACTAATCTTTATAAGCCTAATTTTGTTTTATAATTTCTTGAGCCTATATAGCTTCTTGCTCTGTTAAATTTTCTTTAATACCTAATAGTTCTCTTTCCAATATATTTTGTTGTTTCATGCCCTCCAACTCAGCTATATAAACCGGGTCAGTGCTTTGGACCTGTTCTTGATTCATTATTGCAAATGCTTCTTTTTTTTGCGCCATAACTTTTTTCTATGCAACACCAGTAAAAGATTGAAAATTATAAACCATATCTTCTAGACCTTTTGCTGCTGGTCCTGCAAACATATTAAGAAGAATGCTAGATACACCAGTAAACAATCCCTTAGCGCCACCCATTGATTTTAATAAATTATCTAATAATCCAATAAAACCAGCTAAAGCATCGTTTAAACCGATAAAAAAGTCATCATCAATTAAATCTGTATAAACTTCTTCCATTGCTGCTTTAACGCGTTTTTGTGAAGCTTCCCAACTTTCAGCGTAAATATCAGCTTGTTTCTGTAATGCACCATCAGAATTTTGTGCTCTATTTAAATTTTCAAGATAAAAATCAAAATTGTTCATGAGCGCCATGAGTTGAGTATACTGTCTTGTCAATTCTCTCTTTAGTTTCCTAAAGAGTCAGACTATATCTTTTTCATTCCCATTTCCC